>JAZFYH010000229.1:0-3449 GCA_036443475.1 Gammaproteobacteria bacterium
CGTCTGGTACATCCAGTTAGCGGTACCGTCACCGCAATCATTGGCCAGAGCAGGGGCGGGGGCTGTATCGACTGTTATGTTTACCGGATCCAGCAACGTGGCCCAGAAACCACCCAGTGACACGTCGCGGACAATCTCATTCATGGCAAACCGCGCGTCGTCTTGCATCTGTGCAATCATTTCATCCTGGGTAAAACTCTTGCGAGTCTGAACGAACAATGTCGCCATGCCGGCCACGATCATCAATCCCAGGGTCATGGCGATCATGAGTTCGATCAAGGACAGACCTTGTTGATGACTCAAAGTAGAACGAATTTTTTGTGTATTTATTTGCATACGTAAACCTTAATTTTTCGCGTGTTTATTTGCATGCTTAAACCTAAACTTTTTTCGTATTTGTTTGCGTGCTTGAACCTAAACCCTTCATGTATTGTGTGCGTGCTTAAACTTAAAATTCTTGCGTATTTTGGTTCCATGCTTAGATCTTACCGCGCAATGAAAATAATGAGTTCAATCAGACGACGGTTTTCATAATTGGCGCCGTACATACCCGCGCCACAAACATTGACCACATTCGGGTTTGCCAGCGCAGTAACTCCCTGCCAGGCAACTGTGATTGTATAAATTCCATCACCGCCCCCGGCAGGACCAGCGATGCAGCCGATAGGATTGACCAGGCCGCCCGCATTGTTGCCGCCAATTTGTTCATTCGCTCCGTTAATGGCCTGTTCCCATTCCCAGAGATCAAATGTTGCCAGTTGAGCGGTAGTGCAGGTGCCGGTCTTGCAACTGGTTCCGGGTACCGCCTGCGCAGCACCGAGCGGGTTCAGGTAACCGTCAAGCTGGTTACGATTCGCGCGCATGCGTTCGATGATATCGTAGGCAAGAAATGTTGCCGTGGTGCGCTGAATGGCATCGAAGTTGGATTTTTTTGAAATAATTTGCAAACCTGCCACTGTCAAAATGCCAATGGCAAAGACGAACAAGGCAATCAGAATTTCAATCAGTGTGAAACCGACTTGCCTTGCTATAGTTTTATCGTTGTTGAGGTTCATAGTTTTTGCCATTAACAGGTCAACGCAGAACCATCGAGTTTGGTGGTGCTGGTCTTCGGTCTGCCGCTGTTGCTGATTACTACTGCTCTTGCCATTGACGCCCCTCGGCTGTCACAAACTGTGATAGTGCCAGATGTCCCCAACGTCGTACCTACAGGTGTATACGTGATCACGCGTCCATTCGGTCGGTAAGCCACCGCGCGGAAGATGCTGGTGGTGGTGTTCTGGGGTGTCGGTTCATGGCTGCTCAGAATTACTTCGCCACCATCCTTAACGCCGTCGGCATCCGCATCGTCAAAGGTGATCCAGCCGATGTCCCAGTTGTCGTTGTTGGCGCAGCTCGTGCCATTCGACGATGAACAAACCACGATGCGAGAATTCCTGGAAACGGATGAACTGCGCGCAATCTGGAAATCCGCGAGCAGGTCATTAACGGCCGCAGTGCGCTTGCTGTTGGCTATGAAGTCCTGGTAAGCCGGTGCGGCCAGGGTCAATAGCACGCCAGCGACGGCAATCGTGATCATCAATTCGATCAAGGTAAAACCGTGTATTTTCCGTTTCATATGCAGGACTATAGCTTTGCCCCATGCCCCGGGCGGCCCAACGCCGACGAGTGGCAGGGTTTGTCCGATAGAATATGGGGAAAAACCTGATTGATCCGAGACTTAGCTCATGAATCATCATCTGTTGGTTCAATGTAGGCCTGCACGTTTCGGGTCAGCGAGGGCTGCCAAGTGACCTGTCAGGATGCATGTTTACGCCCTGGCTGGCCGGTAGGCATCTCGGTGGCAAAGTGCGCTATCGTTTGCACGCACAGAAATTTTGATCGGTGACGCAACGATCAGTTCCACAAGCAATAATTCGTAGCTTCAGTTTTCAGATAAGCGATTTAGCACAGCTCTCGCCTACAGCGAAGAGGTCCAGGCGATAAAGATGTTTTCCAAGCTAGCCAGCGGAAAAGCTGATTACTTACCTGACTTTTGCAAGGAACGGGCGGTACTGGCCGTAGTGATCAGTGCAGAATTGCTCGCATTGGTCGTCGCGTTGGTCCTGGAAACCAAGCCAGGTGCCGGGTTTTTAGTAAATATTGGCCTGATATCCGTATACGTGCAGTGGATTGGGCTGGTATGTGCGGCACTGCTGTGCTGGCTGCGGCGCCGTTTTTCGTTTCAGAGTAGCCAGATTGCCACCTTGGTCGCGATAAGCCTGATTCTCGGCACGATTGCGGTGGTCAGTGAATTTGCCTGGCAATTTGACCGGTGGTTGGAAGTTTTATACATCAGCGCCAGTCACCTCGAATTCATGATCAAGAACCTGGTAATCGGCCTGATCATTGGCAGCCTGCTGTTGAGAAATTTCTTCCTGCAGCACGAACGACAACTCAGTGTTGAACGTCAGGCGGCTGCGCAACTTGAGGCATTACACGCCAGAATCCGGCCGCATTTTTTGTTCAATACATTAAACACCATTATTGCCATAGTGCAGTCAAAGCCTGTATTGGCAGAAACTGCATTGCAAGATCTTTCCGGATTGATGCGTGTCGCTTTAAGGGTACCGGAAGACTTCATCGAACTTAGTAAGGAGCTGGAAATTGTTCATATGTACACGCGGATTGAACAATTGCGTCTGGGTAAACGACTTGACCTGAAAATGGATGTTGACGTTTTTTCTGCTGAATCCTTGGCACAACGCGTGCCGGCGCTGGTGCTGCAACCTTTGGTGGAAAATGCCGTTTATCACGGGATTGAACCGCTTGCCAGCGGCGGGAAAATAGTAGTTCAAGGCAACGAATATTCAGATCGCATCGAGGTAGTTGTCACCAACGACAAAGCAAGTACTTCGACGGGTTCGGGATCCGGACAACACTTGGGATTGGATAGTGTGCGGCAAAGACTCGAACTTGCGTTTGGTTCACGCGCGCGATGCACAATTTCCGATGCAGCGGATCGATTCACCTGCACAGTGGTAATACCGAAAACGGAACCACTGGTTAGCGTTGCAAATAATAAACCGACCTGAGTTCTAGCGTTGGTGGCAGTGCTTTTCAGCAGTCGTTGCTATCACCATCGCCGGCTTCGTCGGGTTCAATGCGTGGCCGGCCAGTTGTACTGACAATAATTTCCCGGCCCTCAATCGGATCCGCAGCGCTGTCACAGAGCATAAATGTTCCGCCGTTGAATACCATGGCACCGCGTGCGTTGTAGCTTAGCCCGTTGACTCCGGTTGTCAGCGTGAAACCGATTTCCGCCCCCGGTGTCTGGTACAACAGAACTTCGTCGGTTCCATCCAGAGTCAAGGCCGTGTTGCTATCCGACATGACGATCCAACCGTCGGTCCAGGTGGCGCCAGCAACACAGTTCGTGCCGTTATTACTCTTGCAGACACTGACTCGTT
>JAZFYH010000230.1:0-3577 GCA_036443475.1 Gammaproteobacteria bacterium
GTCCGAACAGAAACACCGGTATGCAAATTTGGTGCTAAGGCACCCGATTTCAGCCTGCCAGGTACCGATAGCCGGACCTGGACCCGCGATGGGTGTGCGGGCGAGCGTGGTCTGCTGGTGATGTTCATTTGCAACCATTGCCCCTTCGTCAAGGCCGTGCTGGAGCGGATCATCCGGGACACACGAGAGCTGAAAACATTGGGTATTGGCAGCGTCGGGATCATGTCTAATGACACCCTTGAATTTCCCGAGGATTCGTTCGAGAACATGCAGCGTGTCGCAGAAGGCAAAGGCTTTCCATTCCCGTATCTGTTGGATGAATCACAGCACATCGCCAGGGCATATGGCGCCGTGTGCACACCGGATTATTTTGGTTACAACGCTGAGTTGGGCTTACAGTACCGCGGTCGAATTGATGCATCCGGCATGCAGGCTGCGCCCGTGAACGCAAAACGTGAATTGTTCGAGGCGATGCAACAGGTTGCGGAAACCGGTGCGGGCCCTGCAACACAAATACCTTCCGTTGGTTGTTCAATAAAATGGCGTAGCTGACAAAAGGCTAAATTACTGGTATTAAGAAATTTACGGCAAAACTGGCTTTTTAGACGGCTTGCCCGACCTGCGTGATTAGGCGAAAATGCGCGGCCTCATCGACAGGGAATTTGCATGTCCTCCAGACAAACCCTCGCCAACGCTATTCGTGCGCTTAGCATGGATGCTGTGCAAAAGGCCAACTCCGGCCATCCGGGCGCACCCATGGGCATGGCCGATATTGCAGAAGTGCTTTGGAACGACTTTCTGATCCACAATCCCGTTAACCCGGGCTGGTGGAATCGCGACCGCTTCGTACTCTCCAACGGCCATGGGTCGATGCTGTTGTACTCACTGTTGCACCTCACTGGGTACGACCTGTCGATTGAAGAGCTGAAAAATTTCCGGCAATTGCACTCCAAAACACCTGGACACCCGGAGGTAGGTGAAGCGCCCGGTGTTGAAGCTACTACTGGACCGTTGGCCCAGGGCTTAACGAACGCGGTTGGTATGGCTTTGGCAGAAAAAATTCTTGCCGCACGATTCAATCGTGATGGTCACGACATCATCAATCATTTCACGTATGTATTCATGGGCGACGGCTGCCTCATGGAAGGCATTTCGCATGAAGCTTGTTCATTGGCTGGTGTACTCGGTCTGGGCAAGCTCATTTGTTTTTACGATGACAATGGCATTTCCATTGACGGCAAAGTCGACGGCTGGTTTCGCGACAATACGCCGCAACGGTTCGCCGCATACGGTTGGCACGTTATAGCCGATGTTGATGGGCATGATCCGGATGCGGTGAAGTCTGCAATCGAAAATGCACGCAAGGAAACCAACAAACCCTCGATTATCTGTTGTAAAACCGTTATCGGTTGGGGTTCACCAAACAAGGCCGGTACGGGAGCCGTACACGGTGCCGCGCTGGGTGAAGATGAAGTCGCCGCGGTCAGAAAACAAATTGGCTGGGAACATGAACCATTTGTTATCCCTGAAGAAATTTACTCAGGCTGGAACGCAAGCGGTCGCGGCGGTCACCTTGAACAATTGTGGCAGGAAAAATTATCCGCTTACCGCCAAGCACACCCCGAACTGGCCGTAGAATTTGAACGGCGCATGCGCGGCGAACTGCCTGCCGGTCTTGATGATGCAGCGCAGGCGCTGATTGACAAGGCAAACAACGAAGCGCCGAGTGTGGCGACGCGCAAAGCCTCTGAAATGGCGCTGGAAGCGTTGGGGCCATTGTTGCCTGAACTCATCGGCGGGTCCGCCGATTTGACTGGATCAAATAACACCAAGTGGAAAGGTTCTGTGACCATTTCCGCCGATAACCCCGACGGTAACTACCTGTACTATGGTGTACGCGAGTTTGCCATGTCCGCTATTATGAATGGTTTTACTCTGCACGGTGGCTTCATTCCCTACGGCGGGACCTTCCTGACGTTTTCCGATTACGCACGCAACGCCGTGCGCATGGCGGCGTTAATGAAACTGGGCTGTATTTTCGTTTATACCCACGACTCGATTGGTCTGGGCGAAGACGGGCCGACTCACCAGTCGGTTGAACACTTGACGAGCTTGCGCATTATTCCGAACCTGTCGCTGTGGCGGCCTTGCGATGTGGTGGAAACCGCGGTGGCTTGGAAACACGCCGTTGAACGTCGTGACGGCCCGACTTGCTTGGCGCTAACCAGGCAGGGTCTGCCACATGTGGAGCGCGACGCCAAGCAAGTGCAAAACATTTCGCGCGGCGGGTACGTGTTGCAGGAGTGCGAGGGTGATCCGGCTATCATACTTATTGGCACCGGATCGGAAATCCAGCTGGCCATGCAGGCCGCAAACGAACTTGCCCAGCGGGACATCGCGGTACGCGTGGTTTCCATGCCGAATACAAAACTATTTGATGCGCAGGATGTTGATTATCGCGCTAGCGTGTTGCCGCCGAGCGTTACCAAGCGGGTTGCGGTGGAAGCTGGAGTATCGGAAGGGTGGTATCGCTACGTCGGATCTGCCGGCGCGGTGCTTGGTCTGAACCGTTTCGGTGAGTCAGCACCGGCAAAGGATGTGTTCAAGTATCTCGGTTTTACGGTTGAAAATCTGGTGGCGCTGGCAGAAAAAGTTATGGCTGGCACGCAAACTGAGTCAGCAGGAGAAGACTAATGGCAATCAAGGCAGCCATCAACGGTTATGGTCGAATCGGACGCAACGTTTTGCGTGCTCTTTACGAATCGAAAAGAACCAGTGAAATCAGTATCGTTGCTGTTAACGATCTCGGCGATCCACAAACCAATGCACACCTGACTAAGTATGATTCCGCGCACGGAAAGTTTCCTGGTGAAGTTTCGGTAGATGGCGACAACCTGGTCGTAAACGGCGACAAAATTCGCGTCTTTGCCGAGCGTGATCCTGCCAAGTTGCCATGGGGCGACCTGGGAGTTGACGTGGTCATGGAATGCACGGGGTTATTTGCCAGTAAGGAAAAAGCCTCCGCGCATCTTAAGGGTGGCGCCAAGAAAGTGATCATTTCCGCACCAGCGGGCAGTGATGTGGATGCTACCATTGTTTATGGTGTTAATCACGCAACGCTTACCGCGCAGCACACCGTAATTTCAAATGCCTCCTGCACAACCAACTGCCTGGCGTCGTTAGTGAAACCTTTACACGAAGCAATTGGTATCGAGCAGGGTCTGATGACAACCATTCACTCTTACACCAATGACCAGGTTCTGACAGATGTTTATCATTCGGATTTGCGCCGTGCCCGTTCGGCAACCATGTCAATGATTCCCACCAAGACGGGTGCCGCAGCGGCAGTTGGTCTTGTACTTCCCGAGTTGAACGGAAAACTCGATGGCTTCTCGATACGCGTGCCAACCATTAATGTGTCCATGGTTGACCTGTCATTTACCGCTGCACGTGATACCAGCATTGACGAAATAATCAAGGTTTTAAAGGATGCCTCCGACGGTCCGCTGAATGGCATTCTGAACTATCGTGATGGGCCACTCGTGTCAATCGGCTTCAATCACGATCCTGCGTCCAG
>JAZFYH010000231.1:0-9041 GCA_036443475.1 Gammaproteobacteria bacterium
TGACTTCGGTGTCGGAAGCAGACGAACTTCGAATTGGTACAGAGAATTACGCGCCCATGCGCCAGATGCAGGGTGGTGATCTGAATATTGATCCCGAGCTCACCCGCTACGTGAATGAAGTCGGCCAGCGGCTGGCCAAAGTCAGTGACCGGCCCGGACTGCCTTACGAGTTTGTCGTGATCAACGGATCCGTTCCCAATGCCTGGGCGTTACCGGGTGGAAAAATTGCTGTCAATCGTGGCCTGTTAACTGAACTCGAAAACGAAGCAGAGCTTGCCGCGGTGCTTGGACATGAAATTACACATGCTGCCGCGCGCCACTCGGCGAAAGCTATTGATCGCGCGCAGAGAGCCAGTATTGGTGTTGGAATCGCCGCCGTGATTCTTGGCGTATCCAATAAAAAATACGGTGGCGCACTCTTGGGCGCCAGCATGATCGGTGTCGGTTTAATTACGCAAAAACACGGCCGCGATGCAGAATTGGAAGCGGATCGTTATGGCATGGAATACATGCGACGCGCAGGCTACGACCTGAACGCTGCCGTGACACTACAGGAAAAGTTCGTCAAGTTGTCAGAAGGCAAAAGCTCCGGATGGTTGGCTGGCTTGTTTGCGTCACATCCACCCTCGCAAGAGCGCGTGGACCGCAACCGGGCAAAGGCTATTGCACTCGGCGGCGGCGGTCAGTTGGGGGTGGAATCGTACATGCAGCACATGAAAGTCCTGAATGATTCTACGGAAGCCTACCAGGCCTATGACGAAGGTATTACGGCACTGCGGGAAAACGAAACAGATACCGCGTTCGAAAAGGCAGACACCGCAATTTCGATCCAGCCGCGGGAAGCGAAGTTTTATTATTTGAAAGCTGAAGCGCTTATGACCGACAAAAAGCGTAAGCAAGCGCTTGTGCAACTGAACGAAGCAATAACGCGCAATCCAGATTATTTCGAGTTTCTTCTCGCGCGCGGTTTGTTGTTCAAGGATATGAAAAATCTCAATTCCGCGCGGCAAGATTTACAAAAAAGCATTCAACTATTTCCGACTGCCCTGGCCCACGAAGGATTGGGCGATATCAACCGCATACAAGGTAATCGCGAACCTGCCATGGAAAATTACGCGGTAGCGGCACAATCGGATTCTGAAACGGGCCGTCGTGCAGCTCGCAAGCTTCAATCTATGCGCAACAAGGGCAGGTAGAAAACCAACCAATTAGCCCTGCCGAAAAACCTGCGTCAGCAAATCCCCGAGATGATGAATCAATAACCCGGCGAGGATGACGCCCGCCCCAATCCATATCTGGGGCGGCAGGATTTCATTGTTCAGCAAGCCACCAAGAATCAACGCGGTAACCGGAGTTATAAGAGTCACCAGCGCAACCTTTGTTGCCGCTATCCGCCGCAAGATATAGAAGAACAATAGAAACCCCACCACAGATCCAACCACGGCCAGGTAAATAATAGCCAGGTAGGATCTGCTCGGTGCGTCGACGGGTATTACCTGGTTGGAAAAAATCCATGTCAATGCGAATGCCAGCGCAGAAATAAAGACCCCCGCCGCTGTTAATGAAAAAGTTGGAATATCCCGTGCGATACGTTTCAACGTAACGATGAATACGGAGTACACGACCAGCGCCCCAAACGTAGCCATTATTCCTAAACCGGCGTTAGTGGGAAGTTCACCCTGACTACCGAAAACTATCAACAACCCGGTGACGCCAACCAGGCTGCCGCCAATTTTCATTACGGTCATTGATCGTTCTTTCAAAACGATTGAGGAAAGTATGCCCGTAGTCAGTGGCGACAAGCCGAAAATCACGGCCATGAGGCCAGAAGGGATAAACTGCGCACCCCAATAAAGCAGCATCATCGCCGCGTAGATGCCAAGCCCGTTCACTAGATACGCCGGCCACACATTTTTTGAAACTTGTATGGTGCGTCTGAATACGAGAGCAAATCCGATAAAGCAGACTGCAGCCAATACCATGCGCGCCGTAATGCCGAACAGAAAACCGGCTTCAGCACTCCACTTGATGCCGAGTGGCGTTGTGGACCAGATGAGCAAGATACCGAGGTACGCGGCAGGGACCGCCAACCGCCCGTGATTTAAAGAGTCAGTATCTGTCACAAAGGCAATGGAAATAGATGCCGGATGGGTCGTTTAGCTTGAGCAAGTCGCTAATGCGGTCTATGAAACTGCCTAATAGGCGTTCGCGTGGATCACGTGCACCGGCTGCCAGTCTGCTGACTACTGGAATACTTTCAAACGAGTTGAAAATATTGATCAGTAGCTGATCTGACAAACTCATTTCCTGTTCAATAATTCTGACACGGTAATCATCGCCGATGCCTGCGATTTCCGCCGCACTTTCCAGCGCCTCGGTGATTCCACCCATGCGATCGACCAGACCAAGACGAAACGCGTCCTCACCACTCCACACGCGACCGCGTGCAATCTCACGCACTTCGCGTTCATCAATATCGCGGGCCAGGGAAACCTTGGAAATGAACCGGTCATAATAATTATCCACTGACAGCTGCAGGGTACGTTTGACCTCGTCAGGCAAACTACGGTCTGGTCTGAGACTCCCGGCCAGTGGCGTGGTGGACACGCCGTCAGTATGGATTCCGATCTTGGCAAGCGTTCCCTCGAAGGTCGGAAACATTGCCACGACACCTATGGACCCGGTTACGGTTGTCGGACTTGCCCAGATTTCATCGGCGGACATTGCAATCCAATAGCCACCGGATGCGGCAACGCTACTCATTGAGACGATTACAGGGATACCGTGTTCCTGTGCAATTTCGAGTTCCCGTAGTATCAAATCCGAGGCAAACGTGCTTCCACCCGGGCTGTCTACGCGCAATATGATTGCCTTGACGTTCTCAGCGTCTACAGCATGTTGAATCTTGCTGGATGTGGAACTTCCGCCGACGGTTCCTGGCGGATGCCAGCCGTCCAGTATTGTACCGGACGCAACCACCACAGCAATTTCATCACGCCCAGGAATGCTTATCTGCCGGCTGGTATTCAGGTGCGCGAGATACGCATCCATTTGTATCTCCGGGAACTCCTCCGATTCCATATCAACCTCGACCAACTCGGCTATACGACGCCGCATTTCGTCGCGCGTACTCAGATAATCAACCAACCCAGTTTCGAGTGCTAAACGGCTGAGATCGCCATGATGGGAACTTTGTGGATCAACCAGAGAGTTTACGTATGCGCTGATCGCATCCTGATCAAAACCGCGTGCGGCGACTGTGTCCTCCTGGTACGCGCGCCATAAAACTTCGATCAGGGCGAAATTGGCTTCTTTAGCCTCGGGTGACATATCACTGCGTGTGTACGGTTCGCCGAACGACTTGTAATCACCCGCGGAAAATACGTTCCACTCAACACCTAACTTGTCCAGACCTTCCTTGAAGTAGTTTGTGTAAGCGCTGTATCCAGAGATAAACACCAGTCCCATCGGGTGCATGTGAATTTCGTCAGCGACCGACGCCAAATAGTATTGGTTCTGACTAAAGCCGCTTCCAAGTGCAATGACTTTCTTACCTTGTGCCTTAAATTGCAGAAGCGCGGCAGAAATTTCCTGAAGCTTTGCAAGTCCGCCGCCGAGAAGGCCGTCCGTATCAAGAACAATCAGTTTTATCCTCTCATCCGTAGTAGCGGCCTGGATGACTTTCAGCAAATCGATAACCCGGACTTCCGGTATTTCATCACCGAAAAACTGATTTGCCGCGCGCTCAAGTGGTCGACCAGTGAATTCCTCAACCAGTATTCCTTTTGGATTAAGTATCAGCGCAGCACCATCAGGAACACTTGGTGCACTCGGCCCAAACAAGGCTCCAATAATCACAAGAATGAAAACCAGTACGATCAGGTTCAACACGAGTCTCAAACCCAGATCCAGGGTACGTAACAATCGCAACAGAAAAGAGAAAATTGGTTTCACCGATATAAAACTCCAGGTTGGTTGGTCTATTCGTATTCGCATCCAAAATCACGGGGCATCAGTAACCACCGCTTTCCACCCAACTATGCTGATCTCATCCTTGGATTCGCTGCGCGAAATCCCTGTTCTTTGAAATGTCAGCCACAGTCTCAAGCACCGCTTGGGGCTTAGAACCGCAACGCTATGATTTTATTGATTTTGCGGCATGTCGGCAAGCCTCAAGTGCCAGTAACGGGCGCGCGCGTTACCAGCGACTTGGCGTTTAGCGAACCAGGCCCAGAGACAAAGCCGGCCAGTAGGTAATGATGAGGACCGCCACCAGCAGGATCATCAAAAACGGCAGTGTCGCCATATAAATCTGCATAATTGGCCGCTCAAAACGGTAGCTGGCAATAAAAAGGTTCAACCCCACCGGGGGTGTTGAATAACCCAGTTGCATATTCGCAAGAAAGATGATGCCGAGGTGAAGCGGATCAATTCCATACTGCACCGCGATCGGTAGCAGCAGCGGGACGATGAGTACCAGTGCCGAGAATATGTCCAATACCGCACCTAATATCAGCAGGAATACATTAAGTAGCAGTAAAAAGCCTAGCGGACTACTTACTTTGTCTTGGATGAAAGCGAATAGCCTGGTTGGTATACCGGCATCGATCATGTAGTTGGTCGATGCAAGCGAAACAGCAAGAATAATCAACACGCCGCCAACGAGTAACATGGACTGACGCATGACCAACGGCAGCTTGCGCAGGCTGATTTCGCGCAGAATAAAAACTTCAACAATTATTACATAGAGAGCGGTCACCGCAGCCGCTTCCGATACCGCAAAGAATCCGCTGTATATTCCTCCCAGCACGATCACGGGCAAAGGTAATTCCCAGATGGATTCTCGTAACGAACTCTTCAAATCCGCAACAGAAAAATCCGCTATGGGAACGCGATTATGACGATTGACCCATAAGCTCCAACCACCCAACAGCGCCAACATCATCAGACCTGGAAAAATTCCGGCAAGGAACAGGTCATCGATCGAGATGCTGCGTCCTACCGACATTTGCTGTGCCACAATGCCATAAAGAATCAATGGCAATGACGGCGCAAACAACAAACCCAGGCTACCAGACGTTGTGACAAGACCCAGGCTGAAATTTTCCCCGTACCCGGCCTGTTTTAGAGCTGGAAAAAGCAGCGCACCCAACGCAATGATAGTGACACCCGAGGCTCCCGTGAATGCAGTAAAAAATGCGCATGCTGTCAGTGACACAATTGCCAGTCCGCCAGGCATCCAGCCAAGCAAGGCATTTGTTAATCGAACCAGTCGACCGGGTGCGTCACTTTCGCTCAATATGTAACCGGCAAACGTAAATAATGGTATGGCCAGTAAAATCGGCATTTCTGCCACACGATAGATTTCTGTCGCAATCACGAGTAGTGGGATATCGGACGTGTAAAATCCCCACATCGCGCTGGCGGCAATCACGGCAAATAACGGCGCACCAAGTAGCGCAAGCAGAACCAGTACAATTGGAATAAGAATACTCATGCTGTTTCGCCACGCACGAAACGCGCCAGGTTCGCTAATGCGTGAACAGTGAAGCGGAATGACATCAGGATGAAGGCTGCAGGAATCACCGATTGGAATATCCAGACCGGCAAATCCCCCACACCAGTCAAGCCGTATTCGGCTTCGCCAACCACGAACTCATAGGAATACCAACTCACCAGACCGCATACGAACGCGGCAAAAACGTCCGTCAGAACTTTTACCGCTGCATGCCAGCGATCGCTGACAAACCGGGAAAGGACATCGATATTGATATGCCTGTCATCGCGGGTCGCAACAACCGCCCCGACCAGACCGAGCCAAAGTACGAGAATTCGCAACACTGGGCCGGCCCATATGAAACCGGTGTCCGCAAAATTTCGCAGTCCGATCTGTAAGGCAGCCAGTAAAATCATGCCGCCCAGCAAGATGGCCAGAATACCGTCTTCTACATAGCGCAATGCCTCGTCCAACTTGCGCAGGATACGCATCGACTATTCGCCTTGTGCAGCGATCTTTTGTTGGCGGTATTCCATGATCAGGTCCAAAATCTTGTTAGCCAGTTCCAGGTTATACGCACCTTCCTTGCCCATTTTATCAATGACCTGTTGGGAGGTAGCGCGCCACTCGGCGATAACTTCATCCGGTGGCACCACGAACTTGATGCCCTGCTCCATTAGCGCCTGGCGCGCGGCCTCGTCATCCGCGCGGTTCAAGGCGTTAAGCCGGTCAAACACATCCGAAAGCACGTCACGAACAATCGCCTGGTCGCCAGCGTCAACGCGGTTAAATGCGCGCTTGTCAATCGTAAATATCCCCAGCAGGTAGGAAATAGGCACATCAGTAACGTACTTGACCCGCGTATGCCACTGGAACGCCACGGCCGCAAGCGCCGATGCAGCCACCGTGGAAACAAGTCCGGTTTGTAGACCAGTGAGAACGTCGGTAATGGGTAATACAACGGGCGAAACTCCGAGCGCTTTGATTCCAGCATACGCAACAATGTCACCTTCCGGAATCCATGCTTTTTCGTCTTGCAAATCTGCCGAGCTTTTGATCACCTTTTGACACATCAATAATGCAAAACCGCCTTCGGCAAAACCGAAATTTATGAACCCGGCTTCTTCCATGCCCTTTTCAAAAACCTCATCCATGCGCTCACGCACGTAATCAACTTCATCCAAGTTTGCAAACAACATGGGTAATCCGTAAATTCTTATATCCGGGTAAACGTCCGCAAGCCCGCCTCCGGTGAAGACCGAACCGTGTAACTGCCCGATACGAATCTTACGCATCACACTGCGGTCGTTTCCCATGACACCGCCTGGGTAGAATTTGAAACTTACCCGACCCTCAGTTTGCTGTTTTATTTCTTTAGCGGCAGCACGCATTTCTGTCATCCAACGGGTGCCATCTGGTGCAATGGTTGCAATTTTGAAAGTCATATCGGCATGCGCAGCAAAACTGGCAAGCACAATTGCAAGGCTGAATAATAGTGCGACTCGAATACTAAGTGTTGATGTCATTTTAAACTCCGTTAAAAGTATTCATCTGCGGACTGGATCAGTAACGTGGCGCGTTGCTTGGCAAAAACATTCAACAACGTGTACCCTTTGGATTCAGTCTCTGCGTTGACAACTTCGTTAAGCAAACGATCATGTAGCTCCCTGTCAAACATCAACCGCCCATAACTTTCAGCATACTGCACTTTCGCAAACAGATTCTTGCCCGCTGATAGCTCGATTGCGCGTTCAAAATGCCGTTTGCCTTCTTCCGGTTTTCCACCCAATGCGGGTGGTCGCAGGGTATTAAGAATTCCCATATAAACATGAGCTGTGCCGTTGCCATAGGTTTCTTGCAATTCGAGAACCCGTCTTAACAGCGTTTCTGCCTTGGGTAATTCTGCAACCGCACTCCAATCCGAACCGTGTGCACGAATCCTTGCCAGCCAAGCCTGTGCAAGACTGAACATGTACGGTACGTCCTTATTCTTAAAAGTCGTAACCACCGTTTCGTACACGTCGAAATTTAAATTTAAAAAAATGCACGCAACATCTCTGTGCGCGCAGAATGCACGTCGACCGTACTCGTAGGAACGCAAGGTAAGGCGTTGTGCGCGTTCCGGCTCGTCAACGAAAACTGCCGCGTACGCGGAATAAAGGTCTGCCGCTGCGCGCAGTACCTGCTTGTTATCAGGTGAACCAACGACCAGGCTATCCATCAACAACAGGTAAGCCGGTGCGCCATCACGCACGGTTCCTGGATCATCATGATCAGTAACGGCCGTGTTCAGATTTGCTGCGGATCTTGAAATAATCGCCGAACAGCCGCCAAGCGCGAACAATGTAGCGGCTAACAGTAGGTATCGTAGCGCTACGGGCATAGAGATTCTCTGTAATCCATGTCGGTAATTATAACGTGATGTGGGAAACGACTTCTCCGCACCCTTATTCAGACCCGTCCTGTAGCAGGTAAATTCCCGGGCTTGAATCCTTGTTGCCTGGTTCAAGCATCAACTGCTGGATATTGTTTCGTAACACCGCCTGCCGACCGGGGTCTTTGGTCGAATTCAGCAGCCCCCGGTAAATATTGCGCGCATCGGCATGCAGACCCGCCTTAGCCAATTCTTCCGCGGCATAATATCGGGCCGTTTGAGCCCAGGGGTCCATTGCGAAAGGCTCCAACAAAATTGCCGATCGAAGGTAGAGGCGGGCAGCCTGGAGATGCCGGGCCATCTCCTTGCAGGAATCCGCTGCCCAGAACAGGATTTCCCGCCTTTCCTGTGGAGTCAGTTCCTTATCAAGGAGTCGCATAAAAAATTGCAGTGCTTCCTCGTGCCGTTCGATCGTTTGCAAATCGAAAACAACCTGGAGAAATCGACTCGTCTCCACTTCCATGTCGTTGGCGAGGATTCTTTGCAGGACCTCGATGCCATGTTCCGCCTGACCACCCAAAAGTAATACCCGAGCCTGCCGTAAGTACCACTCCCCTGGTTTCGTTTCAGGTGGTGGTTCGGACAAGCCAGCCATTAACCTGGAGGCTGCGAGAATATCTGCTTTTTGAAGGACATGCTCAACAAGAATGTACCGAGTTTGCGGTGGAATGATTGAAAGGTCAGGGAATCTTGCAGACTCGATATACATTGCGGTTAATAATTCACCGCCGTTTTTCTGGGCTTCGAGTGACATACTGAATAATCGATGTGCTTGGTCACGCGCGTTAACATTGAAACTTCTTGTTGCCACGATTGCATACAAGGCTCTCGACTGTACCGGGTCACTTCTTCCCATTTTCGCCGCGGTTGCAAACCATTCTGCGTCATTGCCTACAATTAACCGCAACTCGTTGCCAACTTTTTCTCCGTAGTCAAGGTAGGCATCCCATATATCGTCGGCGTGCAACGTGAACAACCGATCGCTGGTTGCCGTTCCATCAGTTAATGCACGCTCCAATGCAGAAATTCGCGCTTTGTCGTTACCGACATCACTTGCGGCTTCGGCGGCAATCAACCATGCAGCTCTTCGGTCGCGGTCACTGTTGTTCT
>JAZFYH010000232.1:0-2851 GCA_036443475.1 Gammaproteobacteria bacterium
GTTCCTGATTTCGCGACTCAATATGCCGCAATCCTCGCTGACAAGATTGCCCTCGATATTCGTAAATGACACAAGGTTGGTAGCAAATTGCGCAGCGTAACGTAATGCGATGGCACCGCCCAAGCTATGTCCCACTAGATGTATTTTTTTAAGCCTTAGGGTTGTGACGAACTCGTGAAGTGCTTGCGCCAGGTCATCTACGGTCAAACTAATGCCAGTGGGATAGCTGGACAATCCATGGCCCGGCAAATCCATGACAAGCAGGCGAAAACCCGCGAACCCTGGATACGAGCACGCGGGAAGAAAGTCATTCCGGTCTGAGCCCAAGCCGTGCAGGTAAACAATGCAATGGTCTCCGACACCAATGTCGGAGTAGGAAAGTAGCGTTTTTACCCCGTTAAGGGTGAGTTCCATTTCTCGTTCGTGCGAAGTGTTCATTGTTTATCAGCTTTCAAACCGAAAAAATCCAGTGTCGAGCGCCTTGCCCGGATAGATCCTGGCAGACTCCAGGCATCCGGATTTACTGCATACACGGTCGATACACCCAATCAAGTCAGTCGATCAAGCTTTGCAATAACATGCGGATTATTATTCATGCCGTTGTAGATCGAAGTAGCCAGCCTGGCTGCGTGCCTTGTCCAGGCGATGCCCGTTTCTTAGCGCTTCTGCAATTTTGGTTTCAGCGTCGTGAATACTGCGCGCAGCAGACAGTACCTTTTCGATATATTGTCGCGGAACAACAACAACGCCATCTTCATCCCCAACCACTAAGTCGTCCCTGGATACACGAATGCCACCGATTTGCACGTCATCATTAATTGCTACGGCAGTAACGCGGTCCTTGCCCGTCCGCATGTACGCGCTTCGACTAAAGAGAGAAAATCCAAGCGCTTTCATTTCCCGCGTATCACGATGTACACCGTCAATAACAGTACCTGCGACATTTCTTTGCACCGCCGCCAGTGTAAGTAATCCACCCCACACGGAAACGTCGGTTCGTCCGTTGTTATCCAGGACAACGACCGCGTCCGCTGGTACGTCATCGATGTAATCGCCGACGGTTCCGCCGCCGGCGCCTATTGGTAGGTAACGCACTGTAAACGCAGGTCCTGCACAACCACTACCACCCTGCAGGCGTATGCCCCGGCACTGACCATCGATACCAAGTCGATCAAGCGCGTCACTCAACGTTGCTGTCCCAAGTTCCAACCAGGTTTTCGCGAGCGTTTCAGGCATTGTTGGCAGTCGTGAGCGTTTCATATTGCTGGTCAAAAACATTCGTAAGCGACCGGCCTTGCTGGATGCTTTTCTTGATTTTGCGTTCTGCCAGCAGAATTTCTGCAACGGCTGCCTCGACTTCATCCAGCCTATCCTGTGGAATGAACACAACCCCGGATCCATCGGCGACAACCCAGTCATCCGATCGGACTGGTATATCGCCAATAGTTGTATCGACATCCCGCGCTACTTCAACGAAGCGGCCTCGGGCTGAACAAGGTGTTGCACTCCTGGCAAAAACGGGAAATTCCAGTTCGTTGAGTTCATCGATGTCGCGGCATGCCCCGTCAATAATGACACCCGCTACGCCTGACCTGAGACCAGCACGACCGAGTAGGCCACCCCATGCAGCCGCGTCCGTTCGAGCCCCATTGCTAATGACAAACACATCGCCTTTCCGCGCGCTTTCAAGACTGGAAGTTGCCAGGTGATGATTCGTAGTTTTGCCCGCAGACGCAGGTGCGAGTACTACCGTGCGTACCGGTCCGACTAACTTGTTGGTGGTAGTTAACCGGTGAATTCGGGGCGCTACGCCCGTGAGGCCTAACCTGTCTAAGGCGTCCGCAACCGCGCAGGAATCCGAGTTCAATATATTCGTTAAATTAGCCATATTTAAGACGTTTTTACTTGAATTTAGTGTTTTTACAGAATATACTGATGATATATACATATTTAGCAGAATAATGTCAATAATGCAAGAGGAGCAAGCATGCCAGACGGTATCGATGACATCGACATCAAGATTCTCGAAATCCTGCAGCAAAATGCTACGGAATCGAAGGCCAATATCGCCCGGCAAATAGGCTTGGCGGCATCGGCGGTGCATACCCGGATACGCCAGCTTGAGGATAGCGGCGTTATCGAGGGGTACCGACTACAAGTAAATTTAGCCGCGCTCGGTTACCCGTTACTGGTTTTCGTATTCGTTACCGAGATCAAACCCGCCTCGGCGGGCAAAACCCTGACCGCCCTGGTGCAACTTGAACTTGCAGAGGAAATTCACCGGATCAGTGGTGAGGATTGCTATCTGCTGAAAATCCGTGCGCGTGACACTGACGACCTGAGACAAAAACTGGATCAGATTGGTAGCGTCAATACCGTTGGCGGTGTTCGGACGCATTTAGTTTTACAGGCCGCAGCAGAGAATAAGATCTACCGCTAGAGGCGTTTCACATGGCTGATAAGTTGGAAGTTATTGATATTAAGAAATATACAAAAGATATCGATGATAAGTGGAAAAACTTTGTACTCACTACGGTTAACGATCATGTTATCCGAGTTAGTGTGCTAAATCGCGATTTCCACTGGCACTCCCACCTGAATAGTGATGAAACATTTCTGGTAATAGAGGGTGAATTATTTATTGATCTTGAAGATCGTACCGAGACGGTCCGGGCTGGACAACTATTTACGGTCCCAAAAGGTGTTCTACACCGTACCCGCCCCAAAGGTAGAGTAGTTAATCTAACCATTGAGCATAAAGACTGCGATGTTCAGGGAAATGCTTCATGACAGATTAGTATGGACGGGCGCCACTCCGGATCGATGATTATGTCCGGGCAACATGCCCTTA
>JAZFYH010000233.1:0-8195 GCA_036443475.1 Gammaproteobacteria bacterium
GGGTGCCTCCAGTTCGTCTAGGTCTTCCAGTAATTCACCGTAGCCTAAAGACGCTTCCATGCGTTCACGGTTTTTGCCGTAAACCATTTCCATGATGCGATAGGTCAGGTAGGTGGTGAAGCCTTCATTCAACCACAGGTCGCGCCAAGTGGCATTGGAAACCAGGTTACCTGACCACGAATGGGCGAGCTCGTGTGCAATCAATGACACCAGGCTTTTGTCGCCCGCAATAACGGATGGCGTAATGAACGACAGGCGTGGGTTTTCCATGCCGCCAAACGGAAAACTGGGCGGTAGAATTAACAGGTCATAGCGGTCCCAACGGTAGGGACCATACACAGGTTCAATGGCTTCCAGCATGGACTCGGTGTCTTCGAATTCCTTTGCCGAGGCTTCCAGCAGTTCCGGTTCGGTGTACACGCCGGTGCGCTTGCCCATTGGTGCAAAGGTAATATTGCCCACGGCAAACGCAATGAGGTACGCCGGGATGGCTTGCGGCATATTGAATTCAAACACGCCATCCAAGGGCGCCTCTGGATTGTTTGTTGCGCTCATGACCACGCGTAGATTTTCCGGTACACGAAACGTGGCTGAGTAGGTCACGCGTACCTGCGGCGTATCTTGCAGCGGAATGAAACTGCGCGCGTGGTTGGCTTGTGCCTGTGAGAACAAATAGGGCAATTCACCACCGGCTGTTTGTTTTGGCGACAGCCACTGCAAACCCGACGCCTCCGGTGAGGTGCGATAATAAATACGCACGAATTTCGATTTCTTAGTGATGCCGACGTGCAGTGGTCGCCCCATGAATAACTGTTCATCACCCAGCTCAAAAAAGGTGACGCGCCAGTTGCTGCCATCCTTGCTGACTTCTACGTTGAGAATCTCAAGATCACGTGTATCCAAACGTAGTTCTTTGGTGCCGGTCAGGTTTTCAATGCTCAGCAGGGCGGTGCCTTCCAGCCGTTGTGTACCGAAATCAACATCAAGGTCCAGCGCCACATGTGTAACGCGAACTTCGTCCGGGTTGGCAAAGGAATGTGGGTCAGCGACAGCCAGTACCTCTAATGGCAGTGCAAATCCAAACACCAATACGCTGGCGACCAATATTCTTAGCGGGCAAGTTTTCATGGGAGTCCTTTCTATTTTACATAATGAATAACTGGTAAGTGTCATAAACGGTACCTGCGATCAGCATCGCACATCAATGCAACACTTTGTAACTAATGGATTATTGTGATCCAGTCAGCTGGCGGTAAATCGATCAGGGTGTGCCTTAGAGAGCTGGCGCTGTAATTCCGGGGCTGGCAATGGCGGACTAAAAAGAAAGCCTTGCATCAGATGGCAGCCGGTTTCCAAAAGCCAGGCAACCTGATCGCGAGTTTCAATGCCTGCGGCGAGAACCTGCAAATGCAGAGCGTTGGCCAGGTTTATGGTCGAACTCGCGATGGCAGCGTCTTCACGATTGGCGGTGACATTTTCTATGAAAGTCTTGTCAAGTTTCACCATGCTCAACGGGAACCGTTTCAGGTAAGCCATTGATGAATTGCCCGTTCCAAAATTATCCAACGCCAGTGGAATGCCCAGGCTGCGGAGTTTTCTCAGCTGTGCGAGGTTACTGTGGACGTTTGATAACGCGATGCTTTCGGTAATTTCCAGCATTAGCATCCTTTCTGGCAAACGCATTTCCTGCAGCAGTTTCTCCGTCATGTGGACGAACTCTTCTCCCTCAAGCTGTCGCACAGAAAGATTTACCGATAGATGGAAATCGATTTCACCGAATTCATCGATAATACTGCGCAACATCTGGCAGGAAGTGCGCAATACCCACTCCCCAATCTGCTTGATAAGGTTGCATTCTTCAGCCAGTGGAATGAATTCAGCGGGTGATACCTGACCGTAATCGGGGCTGTTCCAGCGTATCAATGCTTCCGCACCAATCATCTTCGAGGTGCGCGCATCATACTGCGGCTGGTAAACGAGAAAGAATTCTTCCCGCTCCATTCCCTTGCGCAGGGCATTTTCGCGTGACAGGCGATGAATTGCATCGGCGTGCATGTCGGCCGTAAAAAACTGGAAATTATTACGCCCGGATTTTTTCGCGTGGTACATGGCGATATCGGCATTCTGGAACAGAGTATCAACGTTATCGCCGTTATTGGGATAAAGGCTGATTCCAATCGAGCACGACATTTTCAGCTCGGTACCGTCAATCAATTCGAGCGGCTCACTGATTTCTGCCAGGATGCGGCGAGCAACGGTGGCTGCGGCCTGGTTGCCGGGCGTGTCTTCAAGTACGACGACAAACTCGTCACCACTCAAACGAGCGACGGTATTTTCTTCGCGCATACTACGGGTAAGCCGCTTGGCAATCTCCTGTAACACCTCGTCACCAACAGAATGACCTAGAGAGTCATTAATCGTTTTGAACCGATCAAGATCAATAAATAGCACCGCAACAACGTTGTTGTTTCTGCGCGCTTTTGCCAGTGCCTGCTCGACGCGGTCTGCAAGCAGGGTGCGATTTGGCAAATTGGTCAACTGGTCGAAATTAGCCAGTTCTAGGAGTCGATTTTCAGTCTGTCGGCGCACAGCGATTTCACCGGACAACTCTCTCGCCAGGTCTGCATAAGCAAAACGGGTGCGCAGGTTCTGCACCATTTCATTGTGGGTTCTTAGGGCAAAAGCGATCAAGATTGGAACGACCAGCAAGATCAGCGTAGCGGTGGTCAGCGCGGTAGTGCTGCCATGCATGATCAAGCGAATGCTAATTGGCGTAATAACAATGAATACAAAGCCAAGGTAAATACGCGCGTTTATGGCGAGTATTGGTATGGCCACCGCGCAAACGCCAATGAGTGCCACGGCAAGCACGACTTGGTGTAAAGGCGAACCCGGCAGAAAGAACAACAGTCCTGCGATCCCCCAGGCCAGGCCGCTGGCAACATTCGTTGCATTGATATACAGAGTCCATCGGGGTGCGTGACCGAGGCTGATTTCCCGGCCTCTATAGATGGCTCCCAGCATCAGGCGCACCGCTTCGATCAGCAATAGGCTGACCAGCCATCCCAGGGCCACTGGATTGCCGATCGCTTCACGGAAAAACACGGTGAGCAGGCTGGCAAGAATGACAAACCCCAGCAGTGCCACCGGAATATTGCGGTACAAGATATTGGTCAGTTCAGCGTTGACCTGAAAGTCCACGTCGCGGTGCGGCACGAAAGAATTCGCACTAGTGGTGATCGACACGCCTGGCGTCCTTCTAACGGTTCAATGTTGTTGAACCAAGTGGCGGAATCTACATGAGAAAAACCCCTAGTCCTAGGCAGCAGGTCCCATATTTGACCAAATAGGTCCCGTAAAGCTTGACTATTATTACCTTAATAGTATTATTAACTGTCATATACTATTAAATTCATAATAGGTGAGGGCATATGGTGGCGTCCGCACCCCAGTTAAAGAAGTTTCAAAAAGAGCTGAATGCCGGCTTGGTGTCCCTGGTATTGCTGGCTGTAATTGAGCGTGACGGTGGACCGCTTTACGGCTACCAGATTGCCAAGCAACTGGAAAAGAGCGATGCCGCTCTCTTTGTCGGCAAGCAGTCGGCCCTATACCCGGTTTTGCGCAACATGTCCGCGGCTGGGTTGTTGAATAGCTGGGTCGAACCCTCGGTGTCCGGGCCACCGCGACGCTACTACCGCATTACAGACGCCGGGCGCACCGCGTTGGATGGTTGGCAAACAATTTGGGAGGACACGCGTTCTTTTGTTGACGCGATGTTGGATGGAGAAATCGATGACTGACAGCACGCCGAAAAATGTCGAGCAATACCTTGAGCAACTGCGAAGCGCCCTGGCCGATGCAGATGCCGCAATGCGGCAGGACGCCTTGTACGACGCTGAGGAATATTTGCGTGCTGAACTTGCGGGTAATCCCGGGCAACCTGAGTCTGAGGTACTGGCAAGAATCTGCAACAGTTACGGTGCACCGGATGAGGTTGCCGAGGTGTACAGGCAGCGCGAAGAAACGGTTAACGAGGCCATGCGCATGCCGGCCCGGCCCGTGCAAGATTCCGCGTTGGCGCGCTTTTTTGGTATCTACCTTGACCCGTACGCGTATACCAGCATGTTCTTCATGTTGCTTGCCTTGCCGACGGGAGTTATCTATTTCACCGTGGTGGTTACCGGTGGCGCCTTGTCACTTGGCTTCATGATTCTAATTATCGGTATTCCCTTCTTCCTGCTTTACCTGGGCGTGATTCGTCTATTCGCCTTTCTTGAAGGCAGGTTGATCGAAGCGTTTTCCGGTATACGGATGCCAAGACGACAACCCTACGAACAAAAAGACAAGCCGATTCTGACGCGAATCATGGAAATGCTTACAGACTCGCGAACCTGGTTGTCCATGGTGTATATGTTGTTGAAATTACCTCTGGGTATTGCGTATTTCACTGCCGTGGTCACGTTGGTGTCTCTTTCATTGGGATTCATATTCGGACCCTTCGGCGAAGTCACCACCGACTTCGACCTTGGTCAACCGATTCTAGAGGGTTGGAGTTCACTGATCCTGGTGCCGATAGGTGTGCTGTTGCTCACGGCATCCCTGCATCTATTCCGTGGTGTAATGAGAATTCACGCCAATATTTCCAAGGGATTGCTGACCCAAGTTGGGGAATAAGAACCGGTTCACGAGTTTACATAATTTGATATTTTACTCAGCTATAGCCCTCTATACTCGCCTTAAATAGGTTGCCACGGGCGCTTTTAGCCTATACCTCCAGGGGGCGGGAATGAGCTTGACCACGCTAATTGGAATTGGCCTTTTACTGGCATCGCTGGGCATAGCGATAGGGATATTTGTTGTCCATAGACGCCAGCGGACGAGCGCCTTTCTCGATCCGGAAATGCTTCGTCACTTAAGCTGGGACGAGTTCGAAGTTCTGATTGCTGAATCGTTTCGTCGCGACGGTTTTGTAGTGCGCGAAGAATCGGGCGGTGGTGTTGATCAAGTTTTGGAAAAAGGTGAGGAAAAATTCTTGGTGCAGTGCAAGCATTGGAAAGCCAAACGTGTCGGGGCAAAAGAAATACGTGAATTATACGGCATCATGGCAGCGCATAACGCTACGGGCAGTTACCTCATCACCGCCGGCATGTTCAGCAAGGAAGCGATCTTGTACGCCAGTGGCAAGCGGATTGAATTGATTGACGGACCGCGCCTGGTGCACCTGATTGAAGAAGCCCAGCAGGAAGATTCGGAGATTACGGATTCCCGTCTGGGTGAAACGATGTACGACGAATCCATTACCCAGCCTAAACGCGTAATTCTTTGTCCGCGTTGTGGTCGGAACATGGCCAGGAAAACAGAAAAAGTTAATAATGGGGAAGAGCGAGCGTACTACGGCTGTAGTAATTTCCCTACCTGCAAAGGTCGCCGGGATATAGCACCAGCAGCGTAAATCTCAATTTATTTTCTTATTGCTATAGTTTCTTGCCGAGAATATCGGCTTCCACTGAATGCATGATTACGCCGGTAACGATGTTGTTATCGTCACGGTCAAAACTAAGCTTGATGGTGGCAACTTCAAAGAAATAGGTATCCTGGCTTTCCGGGAATGCTTCAAAGCGCTGTTGTCCTTCGGGTTGGATAAACAGACGACCACCGTTACGTTCTACGGTTATCGTGAATCCGATAAACTGATACACACCTGCAAATTCGTCATAAATTGCCGGGTCAACATTGGCGAGTTGCGGGCGCACATACTCAGTCGGACGCATTCGGTTTTCGCGCCCGCTGTAGCGATCAATTATGTGCGTGACTTCGCCGTCTTCGTTGGCGTGAAATGTAATCACTCGCGTCGATTCGACAGAGCGCAATTGGTTATCGGCAATGGCCCGCATTTGCATTTTGGGCTCGCCAAGGTCAATAGCATAGATTTCGTCGCCCGAGATCTGGATTTCCAGCAAATTGCCTTCGTCGGATCCACTGACGTAAAAACCGCGCATACGCTCAAGTGCTGTTGAATCAATATCGAAACTAAGTTCAAGTGTCGGCAAGGTGTATTCACTAAATTGGAGCAACTGTACGATCGCAGCTTCTTCTCGCTGGTGGTTTTCCTGTTGACGTAACAGATCCTGCAGACCGGCGTCATCCAGGTAGTCGCCGAATATGATCTGGTTGGTTCTGATGAAATCCGTGAAATACCAGCCAGCGTTTATTGCCTGACGCAGGTTATCAAGCATGTCGGTCCGGTTATTGCGAATGGCCGCAATTTGCGCAAGCGACACATAGTAATAGGGGTGTCGCTTGTTTTCGGCAATTTCGTTTTTGGTCCATTTCTCGGCGGCTGCCAGCAGGGTATTGCCACGTTCTGTTTCACCGCGTTGCAGGTACCAGGCTGCAATAATCGGAATAAATTGCAGGGTTCGTTGTGAAGGCACAATATCTCCGCCAAAAATATCGACGATGTCGGCATCATATTTTTCGGCTAGCGCAGTGTCGTCATTTGCTATGGCCGACAGTAGCAACCACATTATTACTTCGGGTTCCTTACCTTCCGCGAAGGAATTGAATTGCTGCAATTCGCGAATGGCTTCGTCTACCTGGTCATTTACCAGGTGATAAATCGCGCGGAATCGCGCACCTTCACTATAGGGGTCAATCTGGTGACCCAGGTCCAACCAGTATTTTGCGGTTACGTTGTCATCTAGTCCGAGGTAGGCAAAGCCGATTTCTGACAACGTCTGGCTATTCAGTGGATCGCTTTCAAGCGACTTGTGATACCAGCGAATGGCCTCGGCAAATTCACCGGCATTTAAATTCAGTTCGCCAATTTCGTTTTCGTAGAAACTGGCATCGAAAGGTCGAATCTTCACGAGATTTTCAAAGTAGGGAATAGCTTCCAGGTACTGACCGCGACCGAACAAGTTGTAGCCTAAATTGGCATTGATGGGGTAAGACATGGGTTCGAGCTTGGCCGCAATGCGGTACTGCTCGATGACTTCTTCCGGGCGATCCAGTGCGTTCAGCGTATTGCCGTACCAGAGGTGCGCCATTGAGTACGTGGGATCCAGTTCAATAGCTTTGCGGTAAGCTACTGCCGCCTCCTCGAACTTGCCTTCACTGTTCAAGATCAAACCGAGCGAGGTGTGAGCCTCGGCAAGCGTATCGTCTAGTTCCAATGCCTTGTTGACCGCTGCCATTGCCTTGGGACGCGCTTCGCTGATGTCAAGGTCGCCGTATTCTTCCAGCAACATGTAGGAATCAGCCAGCCCGGTATAAGCCAGGGTGTAATTGGGGTCCGATGCAATGGCCTGTTCGAAGAATTGCGCGGCCATCGTGATGGATTCCGCTTCCCGCTTGTGCCATGCATGTCGTCCCTTTAGGTAGAGTTCGTAGGCATCAATGTTGCGCGTCGCCTTGTGTGACATTTCCTTGGCCGTGTTACCAAGCAGGGTTACTTTCAGTGCGGCAACGATGGCGGCGGAGATTTCATCCTGCACATCGAAAATGTCGGTCAGCTCGCGGTCGTAGGTTTCGGACCAAAGGTGAAAACCGTTTTCAACGTTGATGAGCTGCGCGGTGATTCGAACCCGGTTGGCACTCTTGCGCACACTACCTTCAAGCACCGTGGAAACATTCAATTCCTGACCGATATTTTGTACGTTCTGAGCGTTACCCTTGTAGGCAAAGGACGAGGTGCGTGCGGCGACCCGCAGACCGTCAATCTTCGTCAGCACATTGAGCAATTCCTCCGATATGCCATCCGAGAAATACTCATTTGCCGGGTCTGCGCTCATGTTTACGAACGGAAGAACAGCGATTGATTTGTCATCGGCCAGCGACCGCGCGCTACTGTCGCCTGGTTGCAGGAAAAAATAACCGGTAACCGTAACGCCAAGAACCAGCACACCGATAATACCCAGCTCCAGCCAACGCTGGCCGCGTGATGGTGTGCCATGGTCTTCCGACAAGTCAGGTAGCGAAGACGATGAACCAATATCGAATGCCCAGGCAATGGCAATGGTGACCGGGAACAGCAGAACAACGGCAATAATGAGTCCACGCAAGGCGGTATCCGGCACACCCAGCGGTTCGAACACAACTTCCGCCAGTTGCAGCAGCACCCAGGCGCCAATCGCGTACGCCGCCGCGACGCGGAAAATCTTGCGTCGCTTCAAGGCGTTCAATGAGATTTCCAG
>JAZFYH010000234.1:0-4398 GCA_036443475.1 Gammaproteobacteria bacterium
TACTGTGCAGATTCCTCACATGAGTTGATCAATAAATTCGAATGATCTTCGCTAAGACCTCGTATATCATTCGTACGAAGAGTGTCCTACTATGTGGTGGGATCAAATCCTGGGAGCCGGTAGTCACGTGGAGAAACCATTCTTCTGCAATCTTCACACTGGTTGTGGATTCGCGCTGGTGCTTTGCAGCCTGCTATTAGCGGGCTGCGGCGGGGGTGGTGACGGTGGTGGCAACACCAGTGCTAGTAGCAAGACGACCGCAGCGGTCCCTGTTCCACCGACCGGCACAATTGGTGGTCCGCGACCCAAGCCCGGCCCGCGCAATTACGTGTTGTATGAATCCGGCCAGGTGCGTCCCTTGGCCCTGTCCGCCAACGGCCTGCGACTCTTTGCGCTGAATACCCCAGACAACCGCCTGGAGATTTACGCCGTTTCTGCCCTGGGCCTGACGCATTTGTTTTCGGTTCCGGTTGGCATCGAACCGGTTGCAGTGGCCGAGGCCGGGGATGGCAATGTCTGGGTTGTGAATCATCTCTCGGACAGCATCAGTATTGTTGATGTCGCATTGAATCCCCCGCGCGTGATTCGCACCCTTTGGGTCGGTGATGAACCGCGTGACATCGTGTTCGCCGGCAACAGCAAAGACCGCGCATTTATAACCACTGCACACCGAGGGCAGAACAGTCCGGTGGATCCTGCCTTGTTAACGCCTGGCATCGGGCGGGCTGACGTGTGGATATTCGATATCAATAATCTTGGAACCGACGCCGGCGGAAACGAGTTGGCAATTCTAAACCTGTTTGGTGATCGACCGCGCGCATTGGCGGCCAACACGAACGGTTCGCGTGTTTATGCGGGAATTTTTCTTTCCGGCAACCAAACTACGATACTGCCGCCACAGAACCTCACCAAGCGTAATCCGCAACGCAGTGCAGACGGCATCGCGCAACCCGATACCGGGTTGATTGTAAAATTTCGGAATAACACCTGGACCGACGAACTCGGCAGCAATTTCAATGCCTCGGTGCCGTTTTTGTTGCCCGATTACGATGTCTTTGAGATTGACGCGCAAGCCAACCCGCCACAGGAAATCAACAAATTTGCACACGTTGGTACCACGTTGTTCAACATTGCTGTCAATCCTGCCAGCGGCAACATCTACATTTCGAACATTGATGCACGCAATGATGTTCGCTTTGCGGGTCTTGCGAAGCGTGCGAGTACGACCGTACGCGGTCGACTTGCAGATCATCGGGTAACTGTCATCCGTAATGGCCAGGTATTGCCTCGCGAATTAAACAAGCATTTGGATTTTACCCGCCGCTTTGGCACGTTGGCTGAACGCCAATTGAGCCTGTCTCAACCCGTGGACCTGCTTGTGTCCAGCGACGGCACCACTCTATACCTTGCGGCTTTCGGCTCCGGTAAAGTAGGAATCTTTTCTACCAACCAGGTTGAGAACAATACGCATACATCGACAAGCGCAAACCAGGTCGTGCTGAGCGCTGGAGGTCAGGCTGGCCTGGCGCTGGATGAAGCGAACAACCGGCTTTACGTTTTGACCCGGTTTGATAACGGAATTTCGTCCATTAATCTTGCGACGCGCAACGAAATCGCCCATCTGCAGATGTTTAACCCGGAACCGGCACATATTGTTAATGGGCGCAAGTTTCTTTACGACGCGGATCTGACTTCAAGTCGCGGCAACGACGCCTGCTCCACTTGCCATATTTTTGGGGACAACGATGGCCTGGCCTGGGATCTCGGTGATCCGGACGGAACCACCAAGCCTATTCCTAATGTTTTTATCAACACATCTGCGCCGGTTGCACCATTCGTTTTCCATCCCATGAAAGGACCCATGACCACCCAGTCAATGCGTGGCCTGGCCCGACACGGTCCGATGCATTGGCGTGGCGATCGCACGGGTGCAAAGCGGCTTTCCGGGGAAACGCTGGAGGAAGCAGCGTTCAAGGAATTCAACGACGCATTTGAAGGGTTGATGGCTCGCGACGGGCAGCTTACTGCCAGTCAGATGCAGGCGTTTACAGATTTTTCGATGGAAATAACCTACCCGCCAAATCCGATTCGACCATTAGATAATTCATTGACGCCGAAGCTGGCTCGCGGCCTGGTTACCTTTAACCAGGGTGTAGTGAACGTAAAGACCGGTCTACTCGAAGTGTGCGCCAACTGTCATCCCATAAGCCCGGAGAACGGCCTGTTTGGCACACGCGGCCAGATGTCAGACAACATTCAAGCGGGTGAACGCAACTTCAAGATCCCACACTTTCGCGATCAGTACCAGAAGGTTGGTATGTTTGGGGGATTCCGGTTCAACCCAAATTCCGGTCCACAAATTCGAGGTTTTGGGTATAACCATAACGGTGCGACGACCACCAATATCGTCGTCACCGACTTGGGTCTGCCTGCTACCGAAAACGAAGAGTTGAAGTCTTTCCTGCACGCGTTCCCAACTGAATCTCCTCCGATTACCGGCCAGCAGGTCACGCTGGACGACACTAACCTGGCGACCGTTACTGCACGTATCGACTTGTTGGTGCAAAGAGCATTGGTTACCAGCCCCGTGCCAGAGTGTGAACTGGTTGTAAAGGGCGTGGGAATTCGCGCGCGCGGTTGGCTAATGTTGAACAACGGCGAGTTTCAATCCGATACGATTGGTGAAGCGAACTGGACTCGCACCCAGCTTGAAGCATTTGCTGCTAACCCTAACCAGGCACTGACGTTT
Organism: Gammaproteobacteria bacterium; assembly: GCA_036443475.1. Taxonomy (GTDB): domain Bacteria; phylum Pseudomonadota; class Gammaproteobacteria; order Natronospirales; family JAZFYH01; genus JAZFYH01. The sequence continues at coordinate 2,750 of JAZFYH010000234.1, forward strand.
ACTTGCACACCTTGGGGGTCGGGACAACGCATCGGCATCGACCGTGACAACGATGGCATTCTTGACGGGGATGAATAAAAACGCCGGATTTAGAATTACGGTCAAATAGACGATACGCCGTGTTTTAAACCCAGCCCGGTTTTTGAGGGAGATTTAAAGCCCGGCGTTTCGTTTGTTTACGCGAGTTCTAATCCAGGCGTTTGTTTACGCGAGATTTAAACCCAGCGTTTTATTTTTGGTAGCGTATTTATACGCCGTTAAATAATCTGCTCTGTCGACTAATAGCCTCGTCGATCTGCGCATCAGTCAATTCATTTTTCAACACTTCAATCGCTTCGCTGGTGTCCAGTCCAAGCTGGTGCGCGACTGACCACCAGGCATAAGCCTCGATTTTATCCTGACCGACCCCTTCGCCAAGGTAATACAAGGCGCCGAGGTTATATTGCGCCAATGCATGTCCCTGCTCCGCTGCGCGTTGATACCATTCCGCCTCTTTCGCGAAGTCCCGCTGGACACCCTGCCCAGTGAAGTAAATGCGACCAAGCAGGTACTGAGCATCAGCATTGCCTTTTTCCGCGCTACTCGACAGTAAAGCAGCCGCACGTTTGAAATTTCTCGGGACACCTTCTCCGTTGAAATACAAAACCGCGAGATTGTATTGGGCTAAATTGTGGCCCCGACGGGCCGCTTGGTCATACCAGTAGGCCGCTTCGGTGACGCGATTTCTAGAAACTAGCATGACGCCAACGTTGTACTGTGATTCGAGGTCGCCAAATTTTGCCTGTTGCTTGGCATCGTCGACGTCGTGTTTTGTATACGCCGCACCGCGGTCAAACTTTCCAACGTAGCTCGGTTGATCGACACGCAGTATGTCAACCCTTCGAGTCTGCATATCTTTCGCGAATGAAGGTGCAGACGCAAGTAAGATTCCAAGTAACATGAATTGAGCAATTTTCATAACACGTCCTCCATACTGAATTTTTCCTTGTACATAAGTACGTGCTTCCAGCAGGCAGATCATATGACCCTCCGGTAAATGACGAAAGGATCAGGAAACCCTGACCATGATCGACACTTGCTTGCTGCGGCACTTCAAGTGCAGCTTGGCTCTTCCTGCAGCCGGACCAGCCTTAACGCGGATAACACCGTTCTTGGCGTCCGTAACTTCTGCTGTGGCAAGAACATTTTCACCCGGGTTAATACGCGACACTGAGCAGGCGCTGATGTCCACACCGTGTATAAACTTGGCATTCAGATTCAGGCCGTCAACGCGAAAAGTAAGTTCTTCGTTGATAGATATTTCCGCTACATTCGCGTCATTTTGTGGCGTGAAAACGAGGCGTTGTGCACGTTCTGCGCTCAGGTAATCTGCACTGACCGGGACCGCGGCAACGGCGAGGCCGGTAGCCAGCAGAGTGTAGCCAAGAGTCTTGGTGAGTTTTCCGTTCATGCTATTTCTCCTATTATGACAACGCCGCAGCGTGTCCCAGGTGTTTATGGCAGTGAGGAATGCACTTGATAAATGCGTGTGAGTGCAGAATTAAAACCCAGGTACCTGGTTGTTTATCGGGAAACACGGCATCAGGATTGTTGAATAAGCAAATCAGGTATTTCCGGTGACGGTATTCGTAAACTGTTTCCAGATTCCT
>JAZFYH010000235.1:0-5901 GCA_036443475.1 Gammaproteobacteria bacterium
TTAGTGTGTGATCGCCAGTGCGTGAGGTCTACTGTATTTGTACAGTTAAGGTAAAAATTGTTGCAAACGGGCGGTGAATCTGTAACAGATTGATATTTAAGGAAATACTCCTGTAATCGGGTAAAAATAAATATCAATGAAAACAGTAGGTTATAGTGAAGACTCAAAATAGGGCTGTTTTATACGACCTTTCCAGAGGAATGGTGGTAATTCTCCTACTGTATAAATATGCAGGTAAGGTGGCCATCCCTGGTCGAAAGCAGACATTCGGAATGGCCCCCAGCGTTATGATTCATCAGGCCAATACCGATCTTTAATTTCCCCCATACCTGTGATCGGTTATTGGCGGGGCAGGAGCCTGCTGGCCGGGCCCCTGCCTTATCTCGATATATCGGCAACCTGCCCTATATTTGTGTGATTTTTCGCACTATAATGTCTCAGCCAATCCCGATCAGCCCTCTAGCTCGAAATACGTCCCCCGATTGGATATTGGCAAGGCAGTGACCTGACGGATCAGGCACTGCCTTTCTCTATATTAACTGGCAAATAGAAAGGTCCGATTGGCCTTTTCTTCATTTCACTTGAAAGTTACCTCGGTTTTTGTCGGTTTTTTGTGACTTCCCAGTACCCCTAGCGGGTTTCTCAGGGTGGCCGTAGTAGATGGTTTTCAGGCGGCCTGTATTTTCACATGGCACAGGAGAACTGATAGGCGACCGTCTCGATAGGGAGATATTTTTGGCCTAGGCTAAGGCATCGGAGTGTGAGGGGGTTGTCATGCTTTACCAATGCGGGAAAAGACAAATCGGCGAAGGTTCTCGAAGACTATGTCATTCCTCTCAAGGCAGAGTAAATCTACCGGTATAATGTAGTAAACGCGGGAATCGTGGGTCCTATCAGAATCGAGGAGAACTCGCCATGACACGATTGACGACCTACCTGTTCCTGGCCACGTTGCTGATCGCTTGGCCCGTTAACGCTCAAGAAGAATCGATCGACTGGACCCATCTACCGTGGGGCAGCAGCCATACCACCTTTCTCGCGCCGTTCGGCAGTCCGGTAGTGAAATACCAGTTCAGCTTTGAGATACAAGAATACCTAAGTAAAAAAAACGAACTCACCCACTATCGAGTTCCCGCTGTCGAATTTGCTGACGTAGAGTTTGAAATCTACTTTTACGAAGACCTCAGTTCCCATCGTTTGGCAAAAATAGAGTTGCAATGGAAAACCCGCACAAGCGACTGGGCCGCACAAGAAAAGGTGGTGACGACCGCAACAGCCAGACTAACCAAACTCTTTGGGTCACCGGCGCATACGAGGGGGGGAACAACACATCAATCAGCCTATTGGTCTGCCGGAACAACACTTGCAACGCTCAGTGTGTTAAAAAATCAAAATATCAACAGCGGACGTGTCAATATCCGCTTTTCGCGCAGCAACTAGCTGACCGTAGTGACGCGTAACCAGTAGGGAATCAGCGACTCATTGGACATGCGGGTAACAATTTACGATCGGTTTCCAATCCGAATTTTGGTAGCGTTGCTGTTACTGCTGCCTGTAGTACCGGTTCATGCGAATACGCCGACAACACTGATTGCCGGTAATGCGTTAAGTGCCGCTCTATCGATGTCAGCCGCGGCCACTGGGATCAAGAACCTGTATCTGTATGACAACACGAACGTCTGCCCGGCACCCCACAACACATTGCTAAATTTATCTCGCTTACCACCCGCATGCGCACAAACATTTGAACAAATTAGCGGTGGCGCATCACAAACCTGGACCCAGGGCATCCCGTTGGCCGCGTCTTTGTTATTGGACGGCAGCCTTAGCGGCAACGTCATCCAGGTGACGTTGCAATTGAACACGCAGGGACCGGGTAGTTCTCGTACGATCCAGGCTTGCCTGAACACGACCTCGGGCGCGCTTGGCGCCGGAGCAGGGATCTGCCAAGTCCAGGTAACGACCTTGCCGAATCAGTCGTCCACACCGTTCGCGGTGACGTTCAATTTACCCTTTGCCACTACGGCGACGGTTCCAGCCGGCGACACCTTTGTACTTCAAGTCAATAACCAGACTACGCCGGCCAGCCGGCGAATTCGCTTGCATCCAACCTTTGGCGTCAATAATTCGATAATCTTCTTGCCGGCAGCGACGGTCATCAACGTGGACAGTGTCGACGGTTTTGATGCCGCCTTTGCGGGCGGAGCGATTCCAACGGCTTTCACGCCGGGTGACACGGTGTTTCTGCGCATGGTGGTCAGTGACCCGTTCGGTAGCTTTGACATCGTCACCGGTGCGGTCGGTACAACGACCTCGAATGTTGTTGTGAGCATTGCGACGCCGGGCGGTACGCCCCTGGTTACCAATGCGGACACGACCGTGGTTGCCGATTCGGGAGCAGATACCAAAACATTCGAGTTCCAGTACTTGATTCCGCCACCGACACTTGGCGTACCGTATCCCGATACCGGGTTCTGGGACGTCGACGTGACGGCAATCGAAGGTACGGAAGGTACTATTTCGCACGCGGAAACCGGCCAATTCCGCGTGGAATTGCCGTTTTTAATCGTGACCAAGTTGGCGATCGTGATTTCTGATCCTGTAGGCGGTCCGTTTCCACACGCGATACCGGGTGCTGTCATCGGTTATCAGGTGACAGTGATGAATGCGGGTCTCGGGAGGGCTACTAGCGTTGTGTTGACCGATGACCTTGATGCCGAAATATCTGCGGCACGTATTGCATTTAACCCGAATACCTTCGCGGTCGGCGAAGGCATTCAGGTTACGGCGCCGGACATCAATGGTGGCGTTACAGTGAGCCGCACCAATGCCGAAGACGCTGATGAGTGTGAATTCGATGGCGTGGCTCCGGCCCCTACACCTAACACGGTAATTTGCCAGGCCGGGCAACTCGATCCAGGCGAACTGGCGCAAATGGAATACGAGGTCACGATCCAGTAGGGCAGCAGTATCCCTACCGAGAGATCGTATGAGTCAGAGCAAGGTATTCAAGTATCCGGGAGAAAAAGTCGACGTGGAATGGCGCGGCGCTAAATTCGTAACCCTAAAATAGGGTTGAATAGGACGGACCTGAGGAAAGGACAGAGACAATGCATCGAGCAGTCGCTTTCGTAGGGGTTATCGCCGTCGTGTTAGGGTGCGCTTGCTCAAGCGCCGACCAAGAAGAACGCTCTGGCGGTTCTCACTCGCGCTACGTCGAAGGCGACGTGTTCATCTCGCGGGCGGGGCCACCGATTCAGATCCGGATCGACCGTGCCTTCACGTACGTCGGGAACGTCGAGTTCGATCTTGAGGGCAGTGGCGGTGTCGCACGCCTCGATCTTCACGTGTTCGTAGATGCACATCAGGATAGAGTCGATCGGATGATGATCATCCACTTCGAGGAGCTGATGGGGCCGATTCGATCCTTTTCTGACCGCATCACGAATCCAGTGAACCTGGGCGGTGAGTCCTATCACCAGAATACGTATTTTTTCAGCGTTACCGAGGACATTGAACGCAAGCCGGATGGCGAGATCGCAAAAATAATGGCGCTTCTCGAGGGTAACGGGTACGCACTCGAAGATGAATTGATGACATCGCGCTTCTTCAGAATCGTCGGGGAGGAGAGGCGGAACGAGATCATCATTTTCTACGACGAGAGAATAAGTACGACAGGGCACACTCTGGCCGAGATCTCTCAGTACGGAGGAATCAGAACGGAATATTCAGGCATTTCCAGTTCGCTCACCAAGCGCTCCCTGAACAGTTTCTCGGTCTTGTCCTTATGAGATCCAACCAACGTAGCCGCCCAACTGGTCGCTGCCGTTTGAAAAACAATCAAGTTTATCAATATGGCGCTGCTGGATTCGCATTTCTACAGTAGATACAAATAGAACCGGCGGGGTTATCTAAATTTTAGTTATGGGTGGATTACCTGAAAAACGCTCTGGTAGGCCGAATAGATGTCTCCTGCCGACTTCTGCGCTCAGATATTGCGGCGCCTGGCTGCTGCTATGGGTAAGCCCCATACAGGCGCAAAATGCCGACCTCATTCCGACAGTCATAAGTACCGGCAGTGTCAGCGTTCGACTGACACAGGTCGCTGATGGATTGACAGCACCGAACTTCGGGGTTACCGCGCCAAATGATTCCAACAGTCTTTTTATCGTTGACCAGGACGGTGAAATATTCAGGCTCAACCTAACGACCGGAATCCTTGAACTTTTTCTGGACATGACCCCGCGCGTATCTTTCGGCGGTGAACGCGGTCTGTTCGGATTGGCATTCCATCCTGGATATGCCTTCAATGGTCTTTTTTACAGCTATCATTCCGAAGCCGTTGCAGGCACAGCCGACTTTTCAACTATCCCAATGGGCAGCACAGCGAATCATCAGTCTGTCATCCTCGAGTGGCAGGTTATCAATCCTGCGAATGCTGCATCGAAACCAAGCGCAACACCGCGTGAGTTGTTGCGCATTGACCAGCCACAGGGTAATCACAATGCTGGCGCCATACTGTTTGATGCCGTGGGGTTTCTTTACATTGCACTTGGCGATGGTGGTTCGGCTGATGACCAGGGCGAGGGGCACGGCACAATCGGTAACGGCCAGGATATAACCAACCCGCTTGGGGCTATTCTGCGCATTGATCCGCTTGGAAACAATTCTGCAAACGGTCGGTACGGTGTACCAGGCAATAATCCATTTATCGGCTTGCCAGGGCTGGACGAGATTTTTGCGTACGGGTTTCGCAATCCGTTTCGTATGACGCGCGATTCATTTACTGGTGCGATCTGGTTGAGTGATGTTGGGCAAGAAGATATTGAGGAAGTCGACGTGCTGCAACAAGGTGGCAACTACGGTTGGAATCTCAAGGAAGGATCGTTCTTTTTCGATACCAACGGCACCGGACTGGGATTTGCTACGACAACAGATCCGGGTGGCCTGCCACCGACATTACTTAATCCTGTAGCTGAGTACGACCACGACGAAGGCAACGCAATAATTGGTGGGTTTGTTTACCGTGGCAGGAATTTCGGTACATCCTTCCAGGGCAACTATGTGTTCGGCGACCTGTCTGGCAACGGCGGGAACGGCCGATTGTTATTTTATACTGGTACCACGATTCTGGAATTCGCCGGAGACCAGGTTCAGGGCCTGATCCTCGGATTCGGGCAGGATGCACAGGGCGAGCTTTATGTAATGACCGGCGGCAACAGCGGTGGAGCGGTCAACAAGCTCGAAAATGGCAACAGTACCGCGAGTAACATGGATAATTCCGAAATCGTAAACGTGGGCGGCGGCGGACGTGGAAGCATGTCAATCTGGTCAGTAATTATGTTGCTATGGCTTATTGCCTTACAGATTCCCCTGCGTAAACACGACTAATACGGATGTTTATCCAGCCGACTGATCGACGATGCCAGATCCGTCGCGGCGTACCCTTGCGTATTTGTGCGGCAAGCGGTCGGAAGGTACTGTCCGGTTTCCATAAGATGAAGGTGGCTGACGATCGCACCGCGCGCTCAGCTACTGCTCAGCTTGCATGAGGCGGTGTGCCCCGCCCACTTTGTTTGCGGAGGGTCAAATGGCTTACCGAAGAGTCAAAGACACGACTACTTGGCATTGGTGTTTCAATTGTTCCGACTGGCCAACCAGCAATTACGATGAAAAACCCTACCAGCAATTGTCGGGGGAATATTGCAAGGAATGCGAGCACAAGACCACAGTTGGTGAGTGTCAAAAAACTGAAGAAGTAAGCGGATTTCAATGACAAATGCTTACAAAATTTTTCTAAAACAAAACCCGCCTTAAGGCGGGTTTTGCATTCTTACTGTTGCGTTAAAGCACTAAAGCTTAGTTTGGATCAATGATCATTCTGGGGTCGAGCACCGTCTT
>JAZFYH010000236.1:0-18541 GCA_036443475.1 Gammaproteobacteria bacterium
GGATTTCGGTTTCCTGCTGGGGATTGCGGCCATTGTGTACTACACGGGCTCACTGGATTACGCAGAGGTGTTTGCCGAGGCCCCATCAATAGCCGGTCAGACGATAGAAATTGTTAACGGACAACAATGGTCCGCGATTACGCTGATTTGCATTCTGCTGTTCGTCGGCGCAATGGGGAAATCGGCGCAGGTACCCTTGCACGTGTGGTTGCCCGATTCCATGGAAGGTCCTACTCCCATATCCGCGCTGATCCACGCCGCTACCATGGTCACGGCTGGCATTTTTATGGTTGCACGCATGTCACCGTTGTACGAGCTTTCAACAACCGCCCTGAGCGTAGTGTTGGTCATAGGGTCGATCACCGCGTTTTTCATGGGGTTGTTGGGTATTGTGCAAAATGACATCAAGCGAGTCATCGCGTATTCAACGCTATCCCAGCTTGGTTATATGACAGTCGCACTGGGTGCTTCCGCCTACGCGGCTGGAATCTTTCATTTGATGACGCACGCATTCTACAAGGCGTTATTGTTCCTGGCGGCAGGCTCAGTAATTATCGCCATGCACCACGAACAGGACATTCGCAAGATGGGTGGCGTGCGGAAATACATGCCAATCACTTATTGGACGTCGCTGGTGGGGTCGCTGGCGCTCATCGGTTTTCCGGGTTTTGCCGGTTTCTTTTCCAAAGACGCATTAATAGAGGCCGTGCACTTATCCAGCACACCAGGCGCCGGACTCGCCTACTGGTCAGTGCTGCTTGGGGTTTTCGTGACGGCCTTGTACAGCTTTCGAATGTTTTTCCTGGTGTTTCATGGCGAATCCAGAATGGATGCGCATACTCGGGAGCACCTGCATGAAACACCCTGGGTGGTAACCCTGCCACTGATTCTATTGGCCATTCCGTCACTGGTAATCGGTGCTGTGACCATCGGGCCGGTGTTATTCGGTGACTACTTTGGTAGCGCTATTTTCGTTGCTCCGGAACATGATGTTTTATCGCAAATCGGATTTCATGGTGCGCTCGGATTCGTCACGCATGCGTTCCAAGGGCCTGTCGTTTATTTGGCCTTGGCGGGACTCCTCGTTGCCTGGCTGTTTTATTTGTATCGACCGCAATGGCCAGAAATGTTCCGCTCCCGTTTGAACTGGCTTTACCAGGTTCTGGTTGAAAAATATTTCTTTGATCGCTTTAACGAACAGGTAATTACTGCTGGTAGTCGTGGTATTGCTCGACTGCTATGGCAAGTGGGAGACGTACGTGTGATTGATGACACGTTGGTTAACGGCAGTGCACGCTCGATTAGCTGGTTTGCCGGACACCTGCGCAAGGTACAAAGTGGGTATCTCTACCATTATGCGTTTGCCATGATCATCGGACTGAGCGCGGCACTTGGCTGGTTCCTGTTTGACGGCATCAGCGCGTTCGTACAATCGTTGCTGTTTGGTGAATCATGACCGGTCTTAACCTGCTTAGCATTCTTATCTGGCTGCCGATTATAGGCGGCGTCGCCGTGTTGTTTGCCGGACGGAATAGTGATCAGCAGGCCAAGTGGTTAACGCTGATAGTTTCGGTCGTAACGTTTGTTGCCAGTATTCCTCTGGTAACACAGTTTGATACCGGTACCGCGGCTATGCAGTACGTGGAATTCCGGCCATGGATCAACACTATTAATGCCAATTACCATCTGGGCGTGGACGGTTTTGCCGTGCCATTAATCTTGCTCACTACGTTTATGACTGTTCTTGTCGTTATTGCCGGATGGCAGGTCATACAAAAAAAGGTGGCGCAGTATTTCGCGGCTTTCTTGATCATGGAAGGTTTGATGAACGGCGTATTTTCGGCCATGGACGCGTTACTGTTTTACGTGTTCTGGGAAGCGATGTTGATTCCCATGTTTCTGATAATAGGAATCTGGGGTGGGCCACGTCGCGTGTATGCAACCATCAAATTCTTTCTCTACACCTTCCTCGGCTCCGTGCTGATGTTGGTCTCACTCATTTACATGTACATGTTGACGGGGTCGTTTGAAATCAGCGATTACCACTTCCTGCAATTGGGGATGACCGAACAAACGCTTATCTTTCTGGCATTTCTTGCGGCGTTTGCCGTCAAGGTTCCAATGTGGCCGGTGCATACCTGGTTGCCTGATGCGCACGTTGAAGCACCGACAGGGGGCTCGGTAATCCTTGCCGCGATCTTACTGAAACTGGGCGGTTACGGTTTCCTAAGATTCAGTCTGCCCATAGCACCAGATGCCAGCAACCAGCTTGATATGTTTATTGTCGTGCTGTCGCTTATAGCAATCGTGTACATTGGATTTGTCGCGCTGGCCCAAACAGACATGAAAAAGCTCATTGCGTATTCATCCATCGCGCACATGGGTTTTGTTACGCTGGGTTTCTTCATACCTTTCATGATTTTCACGAATACGAACAATCTGCAAGGTGCCGCACTGGGCGTGGAGGGGGGCATTGTGCAGATGATCTCGCACGGCTTTATCTCAGGCGCCTTGTTCCTGTGTGTAGGTGTGCTGTACGACAGAGTGCAGAGCCGGGAGATCTCTGCTTATGGAGGTGTTGTGAACACAATGCCGCACTTCGCTGCATTAATGGTTTTTTTCGCCTTGGCGAATGCAGGTCTGCCGGGAACATCAGGATTTGTCGGTGAGTTCATGGTCATTATCGCCAGTTTCTATGCCAGTCCCTGGATTGCCTTTCTGGCAGCGCTGATTCTGATCCTCGGAGCGGCTTACACACTTTGGCTGGTCAAGCGCGTTATTTTTGGTGAAGTCGCCAATGACGCGGTAGCCAAGCTGAAAGATCTGGATGTCCGAGAATACCTGGTGCTAGGCACGCTAGCGGTGGTGGTCCTTGTATTCGGTTTATGGCCTGCGCCACTTGTTGATCTCATGCACGCCTCGGTAAATAACCTGTTAGAACATTTATTACACTCGAAACTCTAGTTCCGTAGATTTGTTAAATATGTATAGCATGCATGACTTCGTGCCAGTGATTCCAGAAATGTTCCTGTTTGGTATGGCATGCGTTATTTTACTCGTGGATTTATTCCTAACCGAAGACACGCGCAATTGGACCTACTCGTTGTCTCTGGGCACAGTCATTGGCACAGGCTGGCTGGTATTCAGAATGTTTGGTCAGCCCGATACGGTTACTTTCGGTGGCATGTTTATCGCTGATGGCTTGGCACATCTCTTAAAACTTGCGGCCTGTGTTACAACCGCTGTCGTGTTCATTTATTCGCGCGATTATCTTAAGATCCGAAACTTATTGAAAGGCGAATTTTTTGTCATCGGTTTGCTCGCATTACTCGGCATGATGATAATTATGTCAGCGCACAATTTTATCACGGTTTATCTTGGGCTCGAGTTATTGTCATTATCATTGTACACACTGGTTGCAATGGATCGTGATGCACCTGTGGCGTCCGAGGCAGCAATGAAATATTTCGTGCTCGGAGCTATTGCGTCCGGCTTATTGCTGTATGGCATGTCGATTCTTTACGGATTGACAGGAACACTCGACGTAGCGGAAACCGCATCGGTACTTCGCAACTTGGATCACGACAACCTGGCGCTCGTTCTTGGGATTACTTTTATAGTTGCAGGCCTTGCATTCAAACTGGGCGCGGTACCATTTCATATGTGGTTACCAGACGTTTACCATGGCGCGCCTACGGCAATAACGCTTTTTGTTGGCTCAGCACCAAAACTCGCTGCATTTGCATTATTCATAAGAATGTTGGTTGACCCCTTGTCCGCTGCCCAGGTGCAATGGCAGGAGATGTTGATTGCACTTGCAGTACTGAGCATGGCGATTGGTAGTATCGTTGCAATCGCTCAAACCAACATTAAACGCATGCTTGCGTACTCGGCGATTTCACATGTCGGGTTTATTTTGCTGGGAATTCTTGCTGGTAGTCCGGAGGGTTATCAGTCTGCACTGTTTTACACGCTCACCTATGTGCTAATGGCAACTGCGGGTTTCGGTATGATAATTCTGCTGAGTCGCGAAGGATTTGAAGCCGACAAGCTTGACGATTTTCGCGGTTTAAATGACCGGAGTCCCTGGTTTGCGGCGATGATGAGTTTCGTCATGTTTGGCATGGCAGGCGTTCCGCCATTCGTTGGTTTTTACGCCAAGCTGTCGGTACTCTGGGCGGTGATCGCGGCAGGATACACTTGGCTTGCCGTGGCCGCGGTGTTGTTTGCCGTTATCAGCGCTTACTATTATCTTCGCGTCGTTAAACTCATGTACTTTGATTCGGTTGAAAAATCGGCGCAAATTGAAGCACCCGGTGATATCAGAGCAGTGCTCTCCATCAACGGTCTCGCACTTCTTGCGCTGGGCATTTTTCCAGGCAGCCTGATGGCCATATGTGCAAGGGTGATGGGTCTTTGAACACAGGTTCCGTTGCGCCGCCCTGAAAATACGTAGTAAAATGATCGATTATCGGGTGCGGGGTGGAGCAGTCTGGCAGCTCGTCGGGCTCATAACCCGAAGGTCGCAGGTTCAAATCCTGCCCCCGCTACCAGTTCTATGGTTGTCAGGGCCCCCGATGAGGGGCTTTTTTGTTCCCGACCGACCGGAGCTCTAATCCGGACAGCGGGTGTCAGGCTGCCTGAAAAGGTACGGGCAGGCAGATGGAGTGGGCCTTTGGCCCATTTTTTATTGCGGAGGCACTGCTTGCGCGAAAAGTTGATTGCGTTGTTGGAGCCAGCAGTCGCCACGTTAGGTTACGAGCTGGTTGAACTGGAGTTTCGGGCGCATGGGCGGGGCGGCCTGGTACGTGTGTATATCGACGCTGAGCAGGGCGTCACGCTGGATGACTGCGAAAAAGTTAGTGACTACGTGAACGGCATATTGGATGTCGAAGACCTGGTTACCGGTGAGTACAACCTGGAGGTTTCTTCTCCAGGACTGGATCGGCCATTGCGCACACTGCGGCACTACGCAGATTTTGTCGGTGAGCAGGTAAAAGTGCAGCTGGCTGTACCGCTGGATGGACGTCGTCACTTCACTGGCAAGTTGTTGAAGGTTGAAAACGAAAAAATTCTAGTTGATGTAGATGGGCAGGAATTTCTGTTACCTCTGGAAAATATTGAAAAGGCAAGATTGGCGCGTTAGTACCGATTAACAATTGACGGATAGGATATTGATGAACAAAGAAATCTTGATGGTTGTAGATGCTGTTTCGAACGAAAAGGGAATGGACAAAGAGATCATTTTCGACGCGATCGAAGCGGCGCTGGCTTCTGCTACCCGGAAGAAACATGCCGATGACATTGATGCCCGGGTAGCCATTGATCGTAGCAGCGGCGAATACGAATCCTTCCGCCGTTGGCAGGTTATAGACGACGATGAGGAAATGGAGTTTCCGGAGAAGACAATTTTCCTTACCGAGGCAAAGAAGCAAGACACGACACTTGAAATTGGCGACTTCATCGAGGAACCAATGGAGTCGGTTGCCTTTGGGCGAATTGCAGCGCAGACCGCCAAGCAAGTTATCGTGCAAAAGGTTCGTGAAGCCGAACGCGCACAGGTTGTTGAGGCCTACCAGGAACGAGTCGGCGAGCTGGTAACCGGCATCGTGAAACGTGTTGAACGTGGGAACGTTTACATCGATCTTGGTGGCAATGCGGAAGCCTTTATTCCCAGGGAAGATCTGATACCGAGAGAAGCGGTTCGTCCGGGCGATCGTATTCGCGGTTATCTGAAAGAAGTACGTTCCGAACCACGCGGTCCTCAATTGTTTGTCAGTCGTACTGTTCCGGATTTTCTTATCGAGCTATTTAAGTTGGAAGTGCCGGAAGTTGGGCAGGGCCTGATCGAAATTATGGGCGCCGCACGCGATGCGGGCGCACGCGCCAAGGTGGCGGTCAAGAGCAATGATCGGCGTATTGATCCAGTGGGCGCATGCGTCGGCATGCGTGGTTCACGCGTCCAGGCAGTTTCCAATGAGTTGTCCGGGGAACGTATCGACATCATCGTTTGGGACGAAACTCCAGCGCAGTTCGTCGTTAACGCCATGTCCCCGGCAGAAGTGGTGTCAATCGTTGTAGATGAAGAAAAGCGCAGCATGGACATTGCGGTTGACGAAGAACAGCTCTCGTTGGCAATCGGTCGCGGCGGCCAGAACATCCGTCTTGCGGCGGGACTGTCGGGCTGGGAATTGAACGTCATGACTGAGTCCCAGGCCGAAGAGAAGAGCGAAGCCGAAGCCGAAACGTTGCAAAAAATGTTTATGGAACAGCTTGATGTTGATGCTGAAATTACCCTCATCCTTGTTCAGGAAGGCTTTTCCAGTATTGAGGAAATTGCCTATGTTCCGGCATCCGAGTTGCTTACCATCGAGGAATTTGATGATGCAATTGTCGAGGAAATACGAGGCCGCGCACGCGATGTATTGCTGACCCAGGCAATCGCGTCAGAAGAAGTGTTGGGTGAGCATGAACCGGCCGCGGACCTGTTAAACATGGATGGCATGGACCGTGAACTGGCCTTTGTACTTGCCAGTAAAGAGATCATTACTATGGAAGATTTGGCAGAACTGGCGGTCGATGACTTGATGGAAATCGAAGGCATGGATGAGAAACGTGCTGGCGAACTGATCATGACGGCCCGCGCCCCATGGTTCGAAGAAGAAAATGCAAGCGAAGGCGCTTAAAAAACTGGTGGAGCGACGGAATGGCTGAAGTCAAAATTACACAATTTGCCGAAGTGCTGAAAATTCCGCCAGAGCGGCTGTTGTCACAATTGCATGACGCGGGCATTGATCTGAAATCGCCTGAAGACAACATCAGTGACGAACAGAAAATGCAATTGCTGGATCATCTGCGCACAAGTCATGGCAAGCATGGTGACGGTGGTGAGCCGAACAAAATTACATTAAAGCGCCGTAGTATCTCGGAAATAAAACTGGGGGGCACGCATGGCCGCTCCATGCAAAGCCGTTCCGCGCAAAGTCATACAAAGACCGTCAGTGTGGAAGTGCGCAAGAAACGCACTTATGCAAAACGTTCAGTAATGCTTGAAGAAGAAGCGCAACGAAAAGCGGAAGAAAACCAACGTAAAGAAGATGAAGAAAAGGTGCGGCTTGAGTCCGAAGCTGCGGAGGTTGAAAAGCTCAAGCAAGAAGAAGATCGCCGTCGTGAGGTGGAAGCAGCCGAGACGAAAGCCAAGGAAAACGCGAAGCGGTTGAAAGAAGAAGAAGGCAAGCGCCAGGATGAGGTTGAGCGGCGCAAAGCAGAAGATGAAGCGCGTAAGCAGACCGAAGCCGACGAGAAAAAACAGGCTGCGTTCAAACCCAAGCAAAAGGCAAAGCCGGAAACGCGCTACGGTCGGGCGGAACTACACGTTTCGAGCGATAAGAGTGGCCGACGTAAAAAGAAATCAGCAAAGCGGCGCCCATCTTCTGTTCACATGGAAACGGTTCACGGCTTTGAGAAGCCGGCCGAACCAATTAAGCGCGAGGTCAGTATCCCTGAATCAATTACGGTTGGTGAGCTCGCGCAAAAGCTTACTGTCAAAGCGCCCGAACTGATCAAGGTAATGATGGGAATGGGTGTCATGGCTACGATTAATCAGGCTGTTGATCAGGAAACGGCGCAGCTAATTGTCGAGGAAATGGGGCATACGCCGAAGTTGCTGCAGGAAAACGAACTCGAACAACAGATCATTGCAGCAGGCGCACAAGACTACGGCGAACTTGGGACGCGCGCCCCCGTGGTAACAATCATGGGGCACGTTGATCACGGTAAAACGTCGCTATTGGATTACATTCGGCGCACACGAGTGGCCGACAGCGAAGCGGGCGGCATCACTCAGCATATTGGCGCCTATCACGTTGAAACGAAAAAAGGTGTTGTGACGTTTCTGGATACGCCTGGACATGCGGCCTTTACCGCCATGCGTGCACGTGGTGCACAGCTCACCGATATTGTGGTGTTGGTTGTTGCTGCGGACGACGGTGTGATGCCACAAACCATTGAAGCCATTCAGCATTCCAAGGCCGCGGGCGTACCTATGGTTGTGGCAGTAAATAAAATTGACAAACCAGAGGCGGATCCGGACCGAGTGAGAAACGAGTTGTCACAACATGAAGTCATCCCCGAGGCATGGGGTGGTGATAATATTTTTGTCGATGTTTCGGCCAAAAGCGGCGAAGGTATTGATGCCCTGCTGGAATCCGTTCTATTGCAGGCGGAAATACTTGAGCTTGAGGCGCCGTTGACGGGTCCGGCTAGTGGTCTGGTAATCGAATCGTCACTGGAAAAAGGTCGCGGACCGGTAGCCACCGTTCTGGTCCAGAAAGGCGAGGTGAAGCGTGGTGACATCATGCTGGCGGGCCAGGAATACGGTCGAGTGCGGGCAATCTTCAACGAAACCGGCGACTCGATCGAATCCGCTGGACCATCCATTCCAGTCGTTATTGTGGGACTTTCGGGTGTTCCGGCGGCAGGGGACGAGGTAATTGTTGTCAAGGACGAACGCAAAGCGCGCGAAGTGGCCAGTTACCGTCAAGGCAAGGAAAGAGACATCAAACTGGCGCGGCAGCAGGCCGCCAGTCTTGAAAACGCATTCGATAACATCGAGGAAGGCGAAGTAAAAGAACTCAATTTGGTTATCAAGGCAGACGTGCAAGGCAGCGCGGAAGCATTGCGTGACTCCTTCAATAAGCTTTCTACCGACGAGGTCAAAGTCAATCTTTTCATGACTAACGTTGGCGGTATTACTGAAACGGACGTCAACTTTGCCTCTGCATCAGGCGCTGTGATAATTGGTTTCAACGTGCGCGCAGACGCCGTGGCCCGTCGTCTGATAAAAGAAAACAATGTTGATGTTCGCTATTACAGCGTTATTTACGACGCCATCGACGATATTCGCAAGGCGATGTCAGGTTTGCTCACCCCTGAGATTAAAGAACAGATTGTCGGCCTTGCCGAAGTCAGGGAAGTATTCAAAGCACCGAAAATCGGCCAGATTGCCGGCTGCCTGGTTATTGAAGGGTACGTCAAGCGAAACGATCCGATTCGCGTCTTGCGGGACAACGTAGTTATTTTCGAAGGCGAACTTGAATCGTTACGCCGTTTCAAGGATGACGTCAATGAGGTTAAATCAGGTACGGAGTGTGGAATCGGTGTCAGGGATTACAACGACGTGAAAGTTGGCGACCAAATTGAAGTTTACGAACACGTAACCGTGGAGCGAACGCTCTGATGCCACGCGATTTTCCTCGCGCCCGTCGTATTGAAGAACAGGTAAGGAGAGAGCTGAGTGGGTTACTACGTCACTCTCTAAAGGATCCAAGGGCGAGTCAAGTAACCCTCACAGACGTTAAAGTGAGCAAGGATCTGTCATTGGCCCGCGTTTATGTCACATCACTGGATGTTGAAATAAGTCATGAGGAAATCGTAAAAGTACTCAACGGGGCAGCTGGTTTTTTGCGTCACGGATTGGGTGCGCTGATTCGAATCCGCAGTATTCCAAATCTCCAGTTTCATTATGATGAAAGCATCGAGTACGGTGCGCGCATGGATAAACTGATCAAGTCGGCCATTGGTGCGGACAAGAAGCAAAACAGTGAGAGTGATTAGGAATGAGTCGTCGCGGTGATGCACAAGATCGGCGGAAAATAGACGGCATTCTTCTACTGGACAAACCAGCGGGTATTTCTTCAAACCAGGCGTTGCAACGGGCACGCCGGATCTTTAATGCCAGGAAAGCCGGGCACACCGGCAGCCTTGATCCGCTTGCAACTGGCTTGCTGCCGATCTGTTTTGGCGAAGCGACAAAACTTTCTGCATTTCTGCTTGAATCCAACAAGACTTACTGGGTCGAATGCAAGTTGGGGGAGGGTACTAGTACCGGCGATTCAGAAGGCGAGATCATAAGCACTGCTTCGGTTCCCACGTTAAACCACAAACAAATTGACTCCGTGCTCAATACGTTTCTCGGAGAAACCGATCAGGTTCCACCGATGTATTCCGCCATCAAGAAGCAAGGGAAGCGGCTTTATCAGCTCGCTCGGGAAGGCCAGTATATCGAGCGCGAAGCTAGATGCATCCAGATATATTCGCTGCAGCTGGAGAACTACAACTCTCCAATACTGTCATTCAAGCTTACGTGCTCCAAGGGGACCTATGTTCGTGTTCTGGCCGAAGATATTGCGCGCTCCCTGGGCACAGTGACCCACGTGACCGCGTTGCGGCGACTGGTTGCCGGCCCGTTTGGTCCGACTGGAATGCTGACCCTGGAAGAACTCGAGCAAGCCCGCGCCGAGGGTGAATCCAGCCTGGATTCACTGTTACTACCCGTAGATGCCGCCCTGCTCGATGTACCTAAGGTGGAATTGAACGAGGACACGGCGTACTACCTGCGGCACGGGCAAGCGGTCCAGGTTCCCAAGGCGCCAACAAGTGGTGCGGTGCGGATTTACGAACTCAGTGGGCGGTTCCTGGGCATGGGAGAAATAGCCGAGGACGGTAAGGTTATGCCGAAACGCCTGATCGCAGGCCAGTAGTTATGACGACTACCTGATTTTATTGAATTTTTGCTTGTGGGACGGTGGCGACATCGCTAAAATACGCGGCTCAATTTACGGCGGAAGATGGCTTTCGCTAGCAGCAGGAAAAGATACATGCCTTTGGAAACTAGTAAGAAACAGGAAATTATTGGCGAGTACCGCACTGCAGAGGGTGACACAGGTTCGCCTGAAGTGCAGGTTGCGTTGATGTCTGCGCGCATTACCGAGCTTACTGAGCATTTTAACGATCATAAAAAAGACCACCACTCCCGTCGTGGTTTGCTGAGGCTGGTCAACCAGCGTCGCAAACTGCTTGACTACCTGAAAAAGAAAAATCGAGATCGATACCAAAGCCTGATTTCACGGCTTGGCTTGCGCCGCTGATCGCCGCATGCCTGATCATGTAGAAGACTGAATTGCTGGAAACCGAAGACCGTTACGTTTTCGGTTTCTTTGTTTTTGTCGCGCATAAAAAACCGACAATCGTACAAGAATTGGATGACGAAAAGCAGATAAAGGGCAAGGGTAAAAAGTGAACGCGATAACCAAAACGTTTGAATACGGTGGACATACCGTAAAGATTGAAACGGGCCAGATTGCCCGCCAAGCTGATGCAGCAGTCATGGTCAGCATGTCAGAGACCGTTGTGTTGGTAACGGCCGTTGCACGGAGAAAAGCAGATCCTGATAAAGATTTCTTCCCGTTAACCGTCAATTACCAAGAGAAGACTTACGCAGCAGGCAGGATTCCCGGCGGATTTTTTAAGCGCGAGGGTCGGCCCAGCGAAAAGGAAACGCTGACCTCACGGCTGATCGATCGGCCAATTCGTCCGTTGTTTCCGGATGGCTTCAACAATGAGGTGCAGGTCATTGCAACTGTGTTATCGGTTGATTCGGAGATTGATTCAGATATTCCAGCCTTGCTGGGCGCATCAGCGGCGTTGTCGCTGTCTGGAGTTCCATTCAAAGGCCCCATCGGCGCTTGCCGTGTGGGTTACCACGACGGAAATTATCTGTTGAATCCCAGCAAGACTGAATTGCAGACATCCGACCTCAACCTTGTTGTTGCCGGCACGCAAAATGCCGTATTGATGGTTGAGTCGGAAGCCAAGTGGCTTGCCGAAGACGTTATGCTTGGTGCCGTGCTATTCGGTCACGAGCAAATGCAGGCGGCGATCAAGGTTATCGAAGAACTTAAACAGGAAGTTGGCAAAGCCGTATGGGAGTGGCAAGCGCCGGAGCAAAATACGACATTGCTAGATGCCGTATCCAATCAGGCGAAGGCAAAGATCACCGAGGCTTACCAGGTTGCCGAGAAGTTGGATCGGCAAGACAGGTTAGCAGAAGTCCGCGATGAAACCGTAACAGCGCTTGCGGGTGAAGGCAGCGAGTTCACCGAGGCGGAAGTGATGGAAGTGCTCCATAAACTCGAGTACCGATTAGTGCGCGAGCGGATTCTTGATGGACAGCCGCGTATCGATGGTCGTGACACGAAAACCGTCCGTCCGTTGGATATCAAAGTGGGCGTATTACCTCGTACACACGGTTCCGCACTGTTCACGCGTGGAGAAACCCAGGCAATTGTCGTAACGACGCTTGGGACAGGCCGGGACGCGCAAATCATTGACGCCATCGACGGTGAATATCGCGAGTCGTTTATGTTGCATTACAACTTTCCGCCGTACTGTGTTGGGGAAACGGGTTTTGTGGGTTCACCAAAGCGACGGGAAATCGGGCATGGCAAGCTCGCCAAGCGCAGTATTCAAGCCGTGATGCCGGCATCAGAAGAGTTTCCTTACGTCATACGCGTGGTATCAGAAATCACCGAGTCAAACGGTTCAAGTTCCATGGCATCTGTTTGCGGAACAAGCTTGTCGTTGATGGATGCCGGTGTACCGATTAAGGCTCCGGTTGCTGGCGTTGCCATGGGTCTCATCATGGAAGGCGACAAGTTCCAAGTGCTCACGGACATCATGGGCGATGAAGATCACCTGGGTGATATGGATTTCAAGGTTGCCGGTACCGCCGAAGGCATCACTGCGTTACAGATGGACATCAAGATCGACGGTATCACAGGCGAGATTATGAAAAATGCGCTGGCGCAGGCACGTGATGCGCGCTTGCATATCCTGGAGCACATGAACAAGGTGATTGAAGCGCCGCGTCAGGAAATGTCCGACTGGGCACCGCGTATTCTCACCATAAAGATTGACCAGGACAAAATACGCGATGTGATCGGCAAGGGCGGTACGGTAATTCGTTCCATCCAGGACGAAACTGGTGCGACCATCGAGATCGAGGACGATGGAACAATCAAGATTGCATCGGTTGATCGTGCTGCTGGCGAATCCGCCAAGGCGCGCATTGAGCAGATTACCGCGGACGTTGAAGTCGGCACGGTTTACGAAGGGAAGGTTGCCCGCCTGATGGATTTTGGTGCATTTGTCACCATCCTACCCGGCAGGGACGGGCTTGTGCATATTTCGCAGATTTCCAACGAGCGAATAGAGCGCGTCAGTGACAAGCTGTCGCAAGGCGACAAAATCAAGGTAAAGGTGCTCGAAGTCGATAAGCAGGGTCGTATTCGCTTGAGCATGAAAGCTGTAGACGACGCCTGATAATCTTCACTGCAACAAGAAATAAAGGGGCCGGTTGGTCCCTTTTTTATTTCAGATAGTTCCTGAAATGCTCAGGAATCCTTGTTTCCAGCCAGTAATGCGGTCTGAATGGAAAAGTACCTCTTACGAAACCGACATGACCACCGCGTTCGGAAAGCTCGAGGGTTACCGAGTCTGAGAGTTCCTCGGCGTCTGGCACGGTTTCTGGAGTCATGAACGGATCATCTTTCGCGTGCAGGATCAATGTCGGAACGGTAATCGAGCGCAGAAATTGTCTTGAACTGCAGCGGGAATAATAATCTTCGGCACTAGCGAATCCGTTTAAGGGTGCAGTAACCCGGTCATCAAAGTCCCGTATGCTTTTCATGGTTTGCGAGGACGGTAATGAGAACGTCGAATTATTATCTTTGAACTTAGTTATTACCGAACGTTTGAGACGATTCAATAGCATTGTCTCGTAAATTCGTGCGAAGCCCCTGTGCATGGCGTCTGCCGCGAGATTTAGTTGGAAAGGCACCGAAACTGCGCATGCGGTTGTCAATAATTGACGAGCATCCTTGGTTTCTCCCAGCCATTTGAGCAATACATTGCCTCCCAACGAGTAACCCAGGGCGCCGATCGGGAATTGCCGGTCTTGTTCCCTGATCTGACGTAGAAAAAAATCGAAATCACCCGTGTCACCGGAATGATAACTGCGTTCAAGCCGGTTTGGCTCTCCGCTGCAACCGCGAAAATGCAGCAATGCACCGCGCCACCCATTATCGACAATGCGATTAAGAATGGCGGCCGCATAGCGTGAATCGATAGAACCTTCCAGGCCGTGTAGCACAATGACCAGGGGCCCATGGCTAGCACCCCCCACCCAGTCGATGTCTACAAAGTCACCGTCAGGCAGCTCCAGACGCTCCCTGCGCGTCTGGACACTAGGCCGTTGCCTAAAAAAATTTGGCAATAGTGTTTGCAAGTGCCGGTTTTTTGACCACCAAGCGGGTTCAAAGCGGCTACGGGCGATCATGCGTCCTCGACTCCATATCCTTGCTCTTTTGCCAGCGCCGTAATGCGCACAAAATAAGGCGCTAGCTGTTCAGAATAGTTCTGCCACCTACTGCCCTTGCTGGCATCAAGCGGAGAAGCAATTGCCGAGTAATTGGGGGTGACACGCGCCGATTTTTCGTGTGCATGCTGGCGTCGCACTTCTTCGTCCAGGAGCGCGCCGTGAGCGCCAAGGAACTCAAATACGTGTTCAGCCGTCTGCTTGGGGTCAGCGGCAAGATCTTCAAGCCTGACGGTAATAGCCCGGTTTGTAATCACGCTCGTTTGCGCATCCCAGAGTCGTTGGAACTTTTCGGACAAATCCAAAATGGACTGTAAATCGGAAAACAGCAGAACCGAATGCGGTTCATCATAATTCTGTTTGAAATTACTCAGTATTACGTTGGCGGGATGTCGCAGGGCACGAACAAACCGCGCGTTCGGAAATACACGCAGCAAAAGGCCAACGTGCAATAAATTGAACGGCATTTTGTCGATCAGTGGTTGGCGTGGTATGTGGCCGATTATCCTGCTTGCGGCATCAAAATATACCTCGCGCAAGCGGCGTACTAGCGTGTCATCCATGTCTTCCAGTTCAGCGGGATAGGTTAGACCAGCACTGTTGAGTTCTGCCAGCAAGCGGAACACCGTACCTTCTTCCTCAAGTACGTCGGCATTCATTCCACTGCCCAGCACGCTGTCAAGTAACGTGGTGCCGGACCGTGGCATTCCGACTATGAACACGGGGTCGGAATAATCGTCGATGATCTCAGTGTCGTGGGTTGTTGGCAGGTTACCGGTATAGTAATCAAGTAGCGCTTTGATGAGTTCATTATTCAGGAGAATTGACGGCACGAATCCAGATTCTGTTACTCGCGCGACAGCCAGCTGATTGGCGGACTCGTATTTCCGAAATGCTGCTACGTAATCCCCCGATAGTTCAAGTGCATTCGCATGTTCGAACGCGAAAGCACTGTCCAGTTCAGCAACATCCGAAAATTCTTCAAACCGACTGGTTATTGACATGGCCTCATGCGGTTCGCCTGTTCTCAGCAGTAACTTGGCATTGACCAGGTTTAGCGTCGCATCTCGTGGCCATTTTGAAAGACCATAATCAACAGCAGATTTTGATTTTGACACATCATTTGACATCTCCGCGTATACGGCAACATTGCGTACAATTTCAATCTTGTTGGTTGCCAGCTTCTGCGCACGTTCAAAGGCGCTTACAGCATCGGAAAGGTGTTTTTTTCGAATCAACGCAAGCCCGAGATTATTATGCAGCGATGCGTTATCCGGTTGTAATGCAACAGCTTTTTGCTGTGTTTCCAGTGCGGTTGAAATATCGCCTTGCTGTAATCGGACGTTGCCCAGCAAGGTCATGGCTTCGACATCTTTAGGTGACAGCTTCAGTAACCTCAGCAAACAGGATGCCGCATCGGCCAACCGACCTGTACTGCAAAGGAAACGACCGAGATTGAACAAGTGAGATGGGTTATCAGGGTCAGCTTGTACCGCTGAATTAAGGAAATTTACTGCATCCTGCTCGCGCCCGTCTTGCCAGGCGGCGAGACCGCGCAATTCCCACGCTGCGCCGTTATCTGGTTGCGTTTCCAGTATGGTTTTGCACAGGGTGTCTGCCTTAGAGAAATCGCCGCGGCGGTACGCGTCGATCGCCTGCCTGATACTCACGGTTCAATCCAATTTCCGGGCTGTGGCGCCGGTTGAGGTTACTGAGGCTGGATTCTACCCGTTTTTGCGGTCCGATTTCCGGTTGTCAGGGTTGTCATTCGCGCTAGCAAAACGGCTAAAGACCTCTTTTTGGAGATTGCTGAAACGCGAAAGGTTGTCATTCGCTAGGCCGGAAATTTCTTTGCCGCCGACTGCAGCCGTTTCAAGCAGGTTCCGCAATTCTTGTTGTTGCGCGGAGAAAAGGGTCATGCTTTGTTCCAGGAACTGTCTTGCAACACCTTGCAAAGTGTCACCCTGGCTGCGGATTACGCCAGTCAGGAACTCGCGCGACAGTATCGGTGACGCTGCGTTTTCCTGTTCGGTGATTACCTGAAGCAGGATTGTCGTCGTAATGTCTGCCTGGGACTGCTTGTCGACAACCTTGAAGTCGATGCTGTCGATAACCAGCTGGCGAATATCCGCAAGCGTGATGTAACGGCTTCTCTCGGTATCGTACAGGCGGCGATTGGGGTATTTCTTGATGATCCTCGGCAAGCTCATTGCAGCCTCTCGCTAGCCCGGTTGGGGCATTCATGGTTTGCGCGAGACCCGGTTACTCATTAATTCATCCACAACGCCTGGGTCTGCCAGGGTCGTCGTGTCGCCAAGGTCCTCGCCTTCATCCGCGGCAATTTTGCGCAAAATACGTCGCATAATCTTGCCGGAGCGTGTTTTCGGCAGTCCGGGCGCCCACTGAATAACGTCCGGACTGGCTATAGGACCAATTTCATGGCGTAAAAGTTTCACCAATTCCTGTTTTAATTCGTCGTCAGGTACGCACCCAGCCATGGGTGTCACGTAGGCATAGATTCCCTAACCCTTGATGTCATGTGGAAATCCCACGACCGCAGCCTCTGCAACCATTTCATGGAGTACCAGGGCACTTTCGATTTCTGCCGTGCCCAACCGATGACCGGATACATTTAAGACGTCATCGACGCGGCCTGTAATCCAATAGTCCCCATCCGCATCACGTCGTGCACCATCGCCGGTGAAAAAGTTTCCCGGGTAGGCGGTGAAATAGGTGTCCTTGAATCGTTGATGATCGCCGTAAAGCGTACGCATCTGGCCGGGCCAGGGATGCTTGATAACAAGGATGCCCTCTGCCTCGCCATCGAGTTCGTTGCCTTTGTCGTCTAGTAATGCGGGCTGCACACCGAAAAACGGTTTTGCCGCCGAACCTGGTTTCATCGGTGTGACACCTGGCAGCGGTGTGATCAGGATGCCGCCGGTTTCGGTCTGCCACCAGGTATCAACGATCGGGCAGCGTGCGTCACCCACCACCCGAAAATACCATTCCCAGGCTTCCGGGTTGATCGGTTCGCCTACAGTCCCCAGTACTCTCAAACTGGAACGATCACACTTGGTTACTGGATCAGATCCGTGTGACATCAATGCACGTATTGCCGTGGGCGCGGTGTAAAAGATGTTCACCTTGTGTCGATCAACAACTTCCCAGAAACGAGAAACGTCGGGGTAGTTTGGTACACCCTCAAACATCAGGGTTGTTGCTCCGTTGGCGAGTGGGCCGTAAACAATGTAGGAGTGTCCAGTCACCCAACCCACATCAGCGGTACACCAATAAATATCTCCATCGTGATAATCAAAAACATACTTATGTGTCATTGCCGCAAACAGCAGGTAGCCGCCGCTGGTATGCAACACCCCCTTGGGTTTGCCAGTGGAGCCGGAGGTGTAAAGGATGAATAATGGATCCTCGGCTTCCATATCTTCCGGTACGCAAACGGTGCTTTGCTCGCCAATAATCTCGTCGTACCAGAAGTCGCGATCTTCCTGCCAGTCGATCGAATTGCCTGTGCGCCGCAAGACAATGACCGTTGAGACAGCGGGGCAGGATTTCAGCGCCGTGTCGACATTTTTCTTTAATGGAATTCGCTTACCACCGCGAATGCTTTCATCCGCAGTTATTACGCATCGGCAATCCGAGTCCAGAATTCTGTCTTTGAGCGATTCGGGGGAGAACCCGCCAAATACGACGGAATGAACGGCGCCGATACGAGCGCAGGCAAGCATTGCAAACGCAGTCTCTGGAACCATGGGCATGTATATGCATATCCGGTCACCGCGTTTGATGCCTCGTGACTTGAGGGCGTTTGCAAATCTGCATACGCAAGCGTGTAAGTCACCGTAAGTAATTCGGCGCTGCTCTCCGGGATCGTCACCTTCCCAAAGGATCGCAATCTGGTCGGCGCGTAATTCCAGGTGACGGTCTATGCAGTTTGCACTGACATTCAGGCGTGCTCCTTCAAACCACCTAATCCGCGCATCGTGATAATCCCAGTCAAGCACGCGGTCCCACTTCCGGTTCCAGTCAAGCAGCTCATCTGCTTGCCGCGCCCAGAACCCATCCGGGTCCTCTACAGACTCGCGGTACCACTTCTGGTAAGTGGGTGTGTCGATCCAGGCGTTTTTTTTCGCTGAATCCTGTACTGGATAGACTGGACGATCTGACATGTGTCCGGCTCCGGTGTAATTGTGAGCTATTCAGAATGCGGCCATCATGGCAGCACCCGTCAATGAATATCAATGCGTACTGTTCACAGAATCACACTGCGATTGTCGAGTTCACTCAACCGCTTCGGTTGCCAGCTGGTGA
>JAZFYH010000237.1:0-7964 GCA_036443475.1 Gammaproteobacteria bacterium
CTCCATTGGAGGCGGTGCAATTTTTGCGCGACGGCGCTGCTCGCGGTTAGGTAAAAAGTTAGGTAAACGAATAAAAGTTAGCGCAGAAATTCTCTAACACTTTGATTTTATTGGCGTCCCCAAGGGGATTCGAACCCCTGTTACAGCCGTGAAAGGGCTGTGTCCTAGGCCCCTAGACGATGGGGACGCATAACTAAGACATTACGATTTGTATTTCACAGTGTGAACCTGGTGGAGCTAGGCGGGATCGAACCGCCGACCTCTTGCATGCCATGCAAGCGCTCTCCCAGCTGAGCTATAGCCCCGGAAAGCCGCGCATTTTGAGGGACCCCCCTGAGAGTGTCAAGGCGTGTCCGTACCTGTTGACAGCAGCGGAAAATCGGACGATTCGGCGTCGGGTTCGTAACTCAGTGAGGGCGCAAGCCAACGCTCGGCCTCAGTAATCTCCATGCCCTTCCGCCGTGCGTAATCTTCAACTTGATCGCGGTCAATTCGCCCCACACCGAAATAACGGCTACTCGGATGCGCAAAATACAAGCCACTCACTGCTGCGGTCGGCCACATTGCAAAATTCTCCGTGAGACTGATGCCAGTTGCCGCTTCGACATCCAGCCATTGCCAAAGTACTGCTTTTTCCGTGTGCTCGGGACAGGCCGGGTAGCCGGCGGCGGGCCGGATTCCACGATATTGCTCTTTTATAAGTGCGTTGTTGTCCAGTCGTTCGTCCGATGCATAGCCCCAGAATTCACGTCGTACACGTTCATGCAAGTGCTCAGCAAATGCTTCGGCCAGGCGATCAGCAAGCGCCTGCAGCATGATGGCCGAATAGTCGTCATTGTTATTTCTGAATTCCCGCGCTTTTTCCTCAACACCGTGCCCAACGGTGACGGCAAACCCGCCCAGATAGTCTGTTACATCATCGCCCGCGGCGTTGATGAAATCCGCCAGGCAATAGTTGGGTTTATTGTCTGGGCGAACTTCCTGCTGCCGAAGAAAATTGAATTCGGCTTGTGGTTTACCATGTAGATCAAACACGGTGACGGTTTCAGGTGCAGTACGGCTAGCCGGGAATAATCCGATCACGGCACTGGCTTTTATCCATTGCTCGTCGACAATCCGGTCAAGCATAGTGTTAGCGTCTTGCAGTAATTTCGTGGCTTCCACGCCTTTTTCTTTATCGTCAAGAATTTTCGGGTAACTGCTCTTGAGGCCCCAGGTATGGAAAAACGGCGTCCAGTCGATGTAACCGCGCAGTAGTTTTAGTGAATACCGGTCAAATACATGCCGCCCTGGTTGCATAGGTTTGGTCACGGCGTTCGCGCCGCCGTCTAACTGGTAAGAGTTCAAACGTGCTTCGTTGAACGGCAAAAGTGGTTTTTTCCGACCCTTTTCTCGGCGTTGCCTCACCGTGTCGTAGTCCTTTGAAGTATCTGCGATAAACGCTTGCGCCTGCTTGCCGAGCAAGGAAGAAGCAACTTTCACGCAACGCGAGGCATCTTTGACATAGACTACGGGCCCTGTATAAGCCGGGTCGACCTTTACCGCGGTATGCGCACGTGACGTAGTCGCCCCGCCAATCAGCAACGGCACCTCGAATTTACGCCGTTGCATTTCCTTGGCAACGTGCACCATCTCGTCCAGTGATGGTGTAATCAGGCCGCTTAACCCAATCACATCGGCCTTTTCATCAATGGCAGTTTGCAGGATTTTTTCGGCCGACACCATGACGCCCAAGTTAATGATCCGGTAATGATTGCATTGCAAGATAACGCCTACGATGTTTTTGCCAATGTCATGCACATCTCCTTTAACGGTTGCCAAAACGATAGTGCCCTTGTTACTTGCTTCGCCACCGTTGGCCGCATCCATATAAGGCAGCAGAACGGCAACAGCCTGTTTCATAACCCGCGCCGATTTGACCACCTGCGGCAGAAACATCTTGCCATCTCCAAACAAATCGCCGACCACGTCCATGCCACTCATCAACGGCCCTTCGATTACGGCTAAGGGATCAGCAAATAGTTGGTGCGCTTCCTCCACGTCCTGTTCAATGTAAGTGGTAATACCATGAACCAGTGCATGTTCCAGACGCTGTTCGACGTCGTCGCTGCGCCACGCCGGATTATCGTCCGCATGGCTGACAGCCTGCTTGGAATATCGCCCGGCGATTCCCAGTAAGCGCTCGGTTGCATCAGGTCGCTGATTGAGAATGACGTCCTCAACGTGCTGTTTCAATTCCGGATCAATGTCCTCGTACACTGCGAGCTGTCCGGCATTCACAATTCCCATGTCCATACCCGCCTTGATCGCGTGGTATAGGAACACGGAATGCATGGCCTCTCTCAAGACGTCATTGCCACGAAACGAGAACGAGACGTTACTCACGCCACCGCTGATGTGAATGCCGGGAAACTCGTGCTTTATTTCGCGGGTCGCCTCGAAGTAGGCTCTGGCGTAATCGTCGTGCTCGGCCATACCCGTCGCTACGGCAAATATGTTGGGATCAAAAATGATATCGCTGGGGTCAAAATGTGCCTTCTCAGTCAACAAGTTGAAGGCGCGACGGCAGATTTCCAACTTGCGCTGCAACGTGTCGGCCTGGCCTGATTCATCAAACGCCATGACAACCACAGCGGCACCGTAGCGCTTTACCAAGCGGGCTTGACGCAGAAACTCCTCTTCGCCTTCCTTGAGGCTGATGGAATTGGCAACGCCTTTACCCTGCAGGCACTTGAGACCGGCTTCGAGAATTTCCCATCGGGACGAATCGATCATCACTGGCACGCGGGCAATATCGGGTTCAGTTGCCACGAGGTTCAAAAAGTGGGCCATGGCTTCTACGCCGTCGAGCATGCCATCGTCCATGTTGACATCAATTATCTGCGCGCCGTTCTCCACCTGTTGGCGCGCAACATCAAGCGCCGTATCCAAGTCGTCGTCCAGCACCAGCTTGCGGAACCGCGCTGAACCGGTAACGTTGGTGCGCTCACCAATATTCACGAACAACGACTCGCTGGTAATGTTGCAGGCTTCCAGGCCACTCAAGTGACATGCGTGAGAACGATTCGGAATGCGGCGCGGCGGCTTGCCGCGAATAGCTTCAGCAAGGGCACGAATATGGTCCGGCGTGCTGCCGCAACAGCCACCCACTACGTTTAAGAACCCGGAATCCGCCCATTCTCTAATATGCGCGGCCATTTCCGCAGGTGATTGCTCGTATTCCCCAAACTCGTTGGGTAAACCGGCATTGGGATGGTCACTGACCAGCGTGTCGGCCAAATGCGACAGTTCTTCGACGTACGGGCGCAGCTGCTCCGCTCCCAGGGCGCAGTTCAAACCAACGGAAATGGGCTGCGCGTGGGTAATCGAGTTCCAAAATGCTTCAACCGTCTGGCCTGATAGGGTCCTGCCACTGGCATCGGTAATCGTGGCAGAAATCATAATTGGTAAGGATTGTTGCCGCTCTTCGAACAGCGCATCTATCGCGTACAAAGCCGCCTTGGCGTTTAGTGTGTCAAAAATGGTTTCAACCAGCAGGCAGTCCACTTCGCCATCCATGAGTCCGCGCACAGCTTCTGAATACGCACTGACTAATTTATCAAAACTGATATTGCGAAACCCCGGCCGGTTAACATCCGGTGATAAGGAAGCGGTGCGATTGGTGGGCCCAAGTACGCCAGCAACAAAACGTTGCGCGCCGGTATTTTCACTGCAAAATTTTTCGATCGCTTCTCTCGCCAGTCTGGCGCCTGCCAGGTTGATGTCGTAGACACGGTGTTCGCAGCCGTAATCTGCCTGTGAAATCGCCGTAGCATTGAACGTATTGGTTTCAAGAATGTCTGCACCAGACTGAAGGTATGCAAGATGAATGGCAACAATAGCCTCCGGTTGCGACAGGCACAGCAAATCATTATTTCCCTGCAGGTCTAGCGCGTGCTCCTTGAATAAGTCACCACGAAAAGCAGACTCGTCGAATGCCAATGCCTGGATCTGGGTACCCATGGCACCATCCAGTAATAAAATCCGTTCGGCAGCTATTCGCTGTATTGGGTGTGTCATGGCACTGGAAACCGGTTCAACGGGCACCCGTTGCACCACTGTGTTTAGTGTTTCCCTGTTCGTCGTCAACGTTTTCGATATTGCCATTCGATGCAGGCTTGATTCCTAACAATCGACAAATGGCGCATGTCAGTTCCGCGCGATTCAGGGTATAGAAATGGAATTCATCAACACCTTCCCGGTGCAGTGCATGACACTGTTCGGCAGCAACGCTTGCCGCAACCAATTGCCTGGTTTCCGGCTCCTCATCGAGATCTTTGAACAGATCCTGCAACCAGGATGGCACCGATGCACCACACATTTTTGAAAACTTTACGACCTGGGCGTAATTAGTTACCGGCAAGATTCCCGGCACAATCTCCACACCAATACCGGCCGCTGCCACGCGCTCACGGAAATCCAAAAAAATCTCCACATCGAAAAAGTACTGCGTGATCGCGCGCGTCGCGCCAGCGTCCAGCTTGCGCTTCAGATTATCCAGATCCTGTTCTCGCGAACGCGAATCGGGGTGTATCTCTGGATGCGCGGCAACACTAATTTCGAAGTCATGCAGCTGCTTCAAGCCGGCCACCAACTCGGCTGCATTGGCAAAACCGGCGGGGTGCGGAACGTAACGGTTTTCACCACCGGGCGGATCCCCTCGTATGGCGACAATGTGGCGCACGCCAGAATCCCAATATTGTCGGGCAACTTCTGTCACTTCGTTGCGGTCTGCATCAACGCAGGTGAGATGCGCAGCCGGGATCAGACGCGTCTCTTGTAATAGACGGGTAACCGTTGCATGGGTGCGTTCCCGAGTAGACCCGCCTGCACCATAGGTCACTGAAACAAAGCGTGGCGCATACGACTCCAGTCGCCGGATCGAGCGCCACAATGTCTGCTCCATTTTTGGCGTTTTGGGTGGAAAGAATTCGAAGGAAACGGCTGGCGTCGCTGAATCACGACACCGTTCGAGAGATTGCACCAGGTGGTTCATTGAGCTTCCTCTGACGCTTTAGCAGCAGCATGCAGCCCTGCAAGTTGTCAATTAAATCCACCCCGGCAGTTCCGTGTTGCCGGGCATAAAAAAACCCGCTTTGCATGTGCTAAAGCAGGTTGCGTGCCGCTTTAGCTATATTTGTATAGCGCCTGCAAGCTGAACTTCAAATCGGCGCTCAAAGCTATGTGACCCCAATCATAGGGAATTGAGAAATTTTTGCAAGTTTAAGGCAATTTCATGACGAGCCGCAGGCGTGGATCGCACGCGCCAACCTGGCCAGTGCGACCTCCTTGCCCAACAATTGCAGTGTGATATCAATTGGCGGTGAGACAGCACCACCCGTCACCGCAACGCGTACGGGCTGGGCCACTTTGCCCAGCTTCAAGTCCAGGCTTGCAGCGGTTGCCACAATAACGTCATGTATCGCGTTTGCCTGCCAAGTGACTAATTCAGTCAGTTTCTCCTGAATCATGGCCAGTCCCGGTAGGCTGAACGAAGTCAGGTTTTTGCGCGCCGCTTTTTCATCGTAAGCGGTGAACTCCTCATAAAAGAAGCGGCTGTTGAGGGCCATTTCCAAAAGTGTTTTCGCCCTTTCCTGCTGCGCCTGCACCACTTCCGCCAGATCCGGTCCATGGCCAGAATCCACACCGAGTCGATCCATATGCCATGCCAATTCCTTGGCAAGCATTTTCGGGTCGCCACTCTTTATATAGTGTTGGTTCAACCACAGCAGTTTGTCGGGATTTATGGTAGACGCTGACTGATTAATCTCGTTGATATCAAAAAGTTCAATCATTTCATCGGTGGAGAAGATTTCCTGGTCACCGTGCGACCAACCCAGTCGCACCAGATAATTGCGGATTGCCTCCGGAAGGTAACCGTCTTCGCGATATTGCATGACGTTGACCGCACCATGACGCTTGGATAACTTTGCGCCATCCGGGCCGAGAATCATGGGTAAGTGTGCATACTCGGGTGGCCCAGCGCCCAGGGCCTTGAAAATGTTGATCTGTCGAGGGGTATTGTTGAGATGATCGTCGCCACGAATTACGTGGCTGATCTTCATATCCCAGTCGTCAACCACCACAGTAAGGTTATAAGTGGGCGTGCCGTCAGATCGGGCGATGATCAGGTCATCCAACTCCGAATTCTGGAAGACAACCTTGCCGCGGACGCGATCATTGACCACCGTTTCCCCCTGCTGAGGAGTCTTGAAGCGGACAACCGGGTTTACGCCCGGCTCGGGTTCCGTACGTTGCCGGCAGCGGCCGTCATAACGCGGCTTTACCTTACGTGCCTGCTGCTCTGCCCGCATGGCATCCAGTTCCTCGCGGCTGCAATAGCAATGGTAGGCCTTGTCTTCGACCAGCAGCTGCTCGACCACTTCTCGGTAACGATCTAAACGTGCGGTCTGAAAAACCGGGCCTTCGTCGTGATTCAGCTGCAGCCAAGCCATGCTATCGAGAATTGCCTGCACGGCTTCGTCAGTGGACCGTTCCCGGTCGGTGTCTTCCACCCTGAGCACAAATTCACCACCGTGGTGGCGGGTAAACAACCAGCAAAACAGCGCCGTGCGCGCTCCACCGATATGCAGGTACCCGGTCGGGCTCGGAGCAAAACGGGTGCGTGGTTTCATGGTGGGCGGGTGCTCATTTCAAGTACGAAGTGCGCGCATTTTACCAGAGGGTCTGAAACACCGCATCGAGCCAGATTTGTGAAGAGAATTTCCGCTGCCGGTTTTGACTGGCCGAAGCACGGTTCGTAGAATTGCCGTCCCGATCTGGGGTGGTTAGCTCAGCGGTAGAGCACTGCCTTCACACGGCAGGGGCCACTGGTTCGATCCCAGTACCACCCACCATTTTCTTGGCGGACAAACATGGCTGGTGACTTGCAACAACTTGATCCTGCCATTCGCGCCTTGCTTCCTGGCTATCTTGCGAACCGGCGCAAAGACATCAAGAATCTCATGCGGTTACTAGCTGAAAAACAGATGAACGAGATCCGGCTGCTTGGCCACAACATCAAGGGCAGTGGCGGTTCTTACGGAATGCAGGACTTTTCCAAGGTGGGGCACAACATCGAGCAGGCCGCCTTGACCAATGATGTCGATGCACTAACTAGGCATTTCAAAGATCTTGAAAGGTGCATCACCCACCTGGCGACGCAACTGGAATCTTGATCAGTTTTTTTGTGTTGCCTGCCATACTTCACGAATGCGATCTGGAAGTGAAACCGGATTGAACGGTTTGCCAATGACAGCCACCACGCCCAGTGGTTTGAAAGCTTCCAGTTCACTCTTATCTTCTATTGCGGTCAGAAACACCACCGGGACAGCGGCAAAGTTATCACGCTGTTTTAATGCCTGCAGCAATTCCGGTCCATCCATTTCCGGCATCATCACGTCCAGCAACAGGAGATCCGGCGTGACGGTCTCGGCCAACTTTAACGCTGATTCACCACTGTCACAGATGTAAACAGTAAATCCACCAACCTGCTCCAGTGAAATCCTGGCAAGTTCACGCACGTCTTGTGAATCGTCCACCAACATGATAGATCGCAGCAAATGTTCCATTATTTCTCCACCATAGGAATTTCAAGAATGACCCGGGTATCTCGCGGTTTCAAATCAACGATTGAAACCTTGTCACCCGTGACGTGCATGGCTGTTTGACAATGCTTAGCCCAAACCCAGTAGCGTACCCTTCACGATTGCCTTTCGCACTGTGTTGCACGAAATGCTCGAATACTTCCGTACGTTTTCCCAGTCGCCACTTGTGCAAGGTTTCAACAACATGGGTAATTTCTTGTATTTCTTCCTTGACGGACTGCATCATCGTGTAACTCCTTTAGTGCTATCGGAAACAGGTTTTTTGTCCACACCAGACCAGCTGCGGTGATATTCTTTGAATGAGTTCTGGTCAAACTT
>JAZFYH010000238.1:0-14515 GCA_036443475.1 Gammaproteobacteria bacterium
ATGCTGTCACCGATGTCTATCGGTCTGTTGAGGAACTTCACGCCGCGGGAATACAGAACTTCAATATCGATCTGATGTTCGGCTTACCCGGGCAATCGCCAGAAATGGCGGCGTTCGATTTGAACGAAGCGGTAAAACTTCAACCGGTGCACATTTCACGTTACCAGCTGACGCTTGAGCCCAACACCTTATTTTATGCGTATCCGCCAACATTGCCGGACGAAGACAAGATCGCGCACATGGAAGAGGCGGGCAAGGAATTTCTTGACGCTAACGGCTGGCGTCAATACGAGGTTTCCGCCTGGTCATTGCCGGGCAGCGAGTGTCGCCACAATCTTAACTACTGGCGGTTCGGGGATTACCTAGGAGTGGGAGCTGGTGCGCATGGAAAAATCGCTGAGCCAGATCAGGCCCGCTGCCAACGACGGGTCAAACCGCGCCACCCAGATGACTACATGGGCAGAAACGGGCCGACACGACAACAATCATCTTGTAAAACGGTAACGGGACAAGAGTTGGCATTTGAGTATTTCCTAAACAGCTTACGCTTAACCGACGGAACTGAGCTGTCCGCTTTTACGGCGCGTACTGGCCTGCAACCGCGGTCGATCCGGCTACCCCTTGCTGAAGCACGACGCAGGAAACTGCTGACCGCAAACGACGGTTTTCTGCGGCCAACTCCACTGGGTATGCGTTTTTTGAACGATTTGCAGGCACTGTTTTTGCCGGCAAGCGAATGACGCTGAAGATCGAAGTGTATAATCAGATTGACGATGAGCGATTACACACCCATAGAGTGTGAACTCTACGAGCGGTTTGAGCTTGCAATCATGCGCGGCGAAAGGCTTTTGCTTTGCTGGCGTGATCCCGATGGTCTGAGTCATCTGGAGCCCATCATGCCCAGGGACTTACGCACAGAAAAGGGCAAGGAATTCCTTCTAGCCGAGCGCGATGGCGGATTGACCTGTCAATTGCGCCTTGACGCCATCTTGACCGCCCGGCCTGCTCCTCACGCCTGAAACACCTATCAGGATTACCATCCGTTGCCTTCGCGTGGGTTTTTCTGCCCGGATTGACCCTCCCGTTGATGGACTTATTCACATATTCGAGACAGCGCGCATGACTTTCAGTGCTTTTGTTTCACGACCTTCGGACAGGGCAGGAGATTAATCGTTACTTATTGATTTTATTGGTTAAATTCTATTGTGGAAGAAATCGCCGATTTATAACAAATTCAACCATGATGGCTACTTGGCTTGCTTTACCCCACCTCATCCACAGAGTTTTCCACAGATATTGTGGATAGGTGGATTTTTACAACTTTGCCATGCGGTTAGATGCGTAAACTCATGCAATCACTGAGCCCGGTTCCACGTCAAGATCCCGAATCGACACACAAGTGCGCTTGCTGAAAACGGGGATAGCCGGTACCATGCGCGGCTCGCTGACGGGCGGAAATACGTCCGCGAAACACGAAACAGGAAATGAGGCACGCGAATGAAAGCCAAGATTCACCCCGCGTACAAGGAAATCAAAGTCACTTGCAGCTGTGGCAATTCGTTCAGCACCCGCTCGACCGTGGGTGAAGATATTCATATCGAAGTGTGCTCTGTGTGCCACCCCTTCTATACCGGAAAACAAAAACTCGTGGACACCGGTGGCCGTGTAGACAAGTTCCGTCGCAAGTACGGTCAAAAAGACACATGACAAATTGCCGGCACAATACAATTGTAAGAGGCGCCTGTTGGCGCCTTTTTTTTGGCCTGCTGGCAAACCTGGTTCTTTCTGGCTACCTGCATGCAGCTGATACCACCTGCCCTAAGTTTTCCCCCGCCGTATCAAGCATGGTTGCCCATGTCATTGATGGCGATACCGTCATTCTTGAAAACGGCGAGCGGGTACGCCTGCTGGGCATCAACACGCCGGAGATGGCGCGTGAGAACAGGCAGGCCGAACCGATGGCCGATCGCGCTCGCGAGGTTCTGAGGGAACTCTTGGCAAAAAGCTCAAATGAAGTCGTTGTGCAAACCGGTGCAACAACGCGCGACCGACATGGTCGGTTGCTTGCATACCTTTTTGACAGGAACGGCACCAACTTGGGTGCAAAACTGGTGCAACAGGGTTTGGCATTCACTGTCGCTATTCCACCGGACCTTTTGCATCTGCCATGTTATTTCGATCTTGAAAGGCAGGCAGAATCATCGCATTTTGGTATTTGGAACACTTGGCAAATCCAGGATATGGATTTGCACGCAGCGGTGAAAACTGTACGTATCGGGTTTCGGATTCTTGTTGGCACCGTCACAAGAGGCGAGAACCCGCAGGAATTTTACCTCGGCAACATACGCTTGATCATCCCAAAAGCATCACGTAAGTACTTTGGTCGCAACGGGCTGGATGTGTTTGCCGGACAGCGGGTCAGGAGCCGAGGATGGGTCATTTCCCGGCGTGACGGTTTCATACTTCTGCTACACCATCCCTCCATGCTAGAAACGAAGAAAGGCACCTGAACCGCTTGCAGGCTGTGATTCATGGGCTGCTGCCCTATAATCTGGAGCTCTTGTGCCAGGGTTATTCGGCAGCGGCGCAAATCTGCATTCGGGGCAGGATTTAGGGGCGAGCATGGCGGACAAGACTTTCACATTGACGGATCCAGAATCCGGAGAAAGCCTGGATTTGCCCGTTCGCAGTGGAACCGCGGGTCCTTCTACCCTGGACATCGGAGGGCTGTACAAAGGCCATGGAGTATTCACCTTCGACCCGGGTTTTGTAGCGACGGCAAGTTGTTCTAGTGCAATCACCTATATTGATGGTGAAAATGGCGTTTTGCTCTACCGTGGTTACCCGGTTGATCAGCTAGCCCAGAAAAGCAATTTCCTCGAGGTCTCTTACTTGCTTTTACATGGGGATCTCCCCACCAGCAAGGAGCTCGATGCGTTTACAAGCACCATTGTTCGGCACACGATGCTGAACGAATCACTACTGCGATTTTTCAACGGCTTTCACTACGATGCACACCCGATGGCCATGCTTTGCGCGGTGGTGAGTTCCTTATCCGCGTTTTATCACGATACGACAGACATCAGCGATTCACAGCACCGCGAAATTTTTGCACACCGCATTATTGCGAAGATTCCAACCATTGCCGCGGCAGCGTATAAGAAAAATATTGGGCAACCTTTCATCTATCCGCATAATGATCTGAATTATTGCGAAAATATTCTGCGCATGTTCTTTGCTGTTCCCGCTGAGGAATACACTATCGATCCAGTTGCAGTCGAAGCGCTGGACCTGTTGTTCATTCTGCACGCCGATCATGAACAAAACGCCAGTACTTCAACGGTTCGACTGGCGGGGTCCGCCGGGACGAATCCTTATGCCGCTGTGGCAGCTGGCATTGCAACGCTTTGGGGGCCCGCGCACGGCGGCGCTAATGAGGCAGTACTCGACATGTTGAATCAGATTGGTGACGTTAAGCACATTGACAAGTTTGTTGACCGTGCCAAGTCCAAGGATGACTCATTCAGATTGATGGGGTTCGGGCATCGTGTTTACAAGAATTACGATCCGCGCGCACGAATCATACGCGGCATGTGCCACAAGGTGTTGGATAAATTGGGTAACGCCGATGACCCGCTATTGGAACTTGCTTTGCGCCTGGAAGAGAGAGCGCTAAAGGACGAATACTTCGTGCAGAAAAAACTCTACCCAAATGTTGATTTCTATTCGGGCATCATCTACAAGGCGCTGGGTATTCCAACTAATATGTTTACAGTGATGTTCGCAATCGCAAGAACCGTAGGTTGGGTCGCACACTGGGACGAAATGATCTCTGATCCGTCACTGCGTATTGGCAGGCCTAGGCAACTTTACACTGGCGCGGAAATGCGCGACTACGTGGACATTGCCAAGCGCGGCTGAATCAAGCCTCTGCCAAAAGTAACAGTTCAAGTTCTTCCAGACTCGCGCGACGCATTGGCTTGCCGTTGACCGGGCATGCCGGGGCGCAATGCATGTCTTTGTATGGGAATACTACTGTCTCGATTCCGATATCGCCCGCGATAAATCCGAACAACGGGATGCGCTGAAATTCACCGCCACTTTGGCGAACTCGTCGCTCGCCACTTTGATAAGGTATTTCCCGGGACATAAGATGCATCGCCACTTTCTCAGGTGCATCGTCAAACAAGTGTAACTCGACGTCGCTGAATTCTGTTGCGTTACCGGACAAGACGGAACCGACTAGCCGCGGGTAAAAATCTTCAAATAACAGCATTGCCTGTTTTGCGGCCTCACGCAGTGCGCGTAGTCGTAATCCCGCGGTTCCGGATTTGAACAGTCTCTGGTATTCGATCAACGAGGCTTCAATTTCGAGATTATTCGGAAATGATGACGTGTGCTCTGCCACACCTAGCCGCTCCGCAGCTTTGCGTTTGGCGATAAGAAAATCTTTGATGCCTTCCTCTGCAATGAGCTTGGCCGCCTCGATTGCCAGTCTCGTCCTCATATCGCGACCCTTAGCCGCTAGGTGCTTTGCCATGAATGAAATCCGCGCTTACCTGATGCTGATAAAGATAGCCTAAAAAAGCTCTTCGTCCGAATTTTCTTCGTCGTCACCAGTCGAAAATTCGAAAGCCGTGTCTGGTTCGATAGCTTTTTCCGGCAGCAAGCCTTCTTTGAATGTCTCGAAAATTGCGCCCGGATCATCTGCCGTTGCCAACAGTCCGCTTAGCGGAGAGATTCTTACAGTAACCAGGCCCGATGGTTGTTCACGCACGGTATCTTCCGTGTTGCGTAAAGCAGCGCCCATGAATTCTATCCACATAGGCAACGCCGCTCTGCCGCCGTATTCGCCAGGGCCAAGAGAACGAAATTCATCAAACCCGACCCAGGCTGTGGTAACAAGATCATTGTTGAAGCCGCTAAACCATGCGTCGCGATACTCGTTGGTTGTTCCCGTCTTACCGGCAAGATCATTGCGTCCCAACACGAGAGCGCGTCTGCCCGTGCCACGCTTGATCACATCTTGCATCATGTTCACTATCAACCAGTTGGTCTGCGCGTCCATGACCCGTTGCGCAAATCGCGGAGCCACTGGATCGTCGGCGTGTTGCATTTCGGCCTGCGGTAACTGTTCATACTCTGCGTGTTCAACCCCAATTTCTGTGACGCAATCCTGGCACACTACGGTCGGGTCGCTTTGCACAAGTACATCACCGCGTATATTTTCTATGCGATCTATGAAATATGACTCAACCTGGAATCCACCGTTGCCGATGACCGCGTATGCGCTTGCGAGTTGTAAAGGCGTTACCGACACGCTTCCCAATGCAAGAGAAAGATCGTGTGGCAACGTACTCGACTCGAAACCAAATTTCTGGAGATAGTCTATTGCATAGGGGACACCAATTTCGCGCAAAACACGTATAGAAACGAGGTTACGTGAATTGACCAGTGCCTCGCGCAACCGGGTTGGTCCGTAAAATCGTCCGCTGTCATTCTCCGGCCGCCATACGTCTCCAAGCAGAGCATCTTCAAACACCACTGGGGCGTCGTTTACTACTGTGGCTGGCGTAAACGTGCTGTTCATCGCCGCCGAATAAATAAATGGCTTGAACGAAGAACCAGGTTGGCGTTCCGCCTGCACCGCACGATTGAATTTGCTGGCCAAAAAATCGAAGCCGCCGTCTAGTGCGGCGATGGCGCCATCTCGCGGGTCAACAACCACCAGAGATCCCTGCACAACGGGTATCTGCGCAAGCCACCACCCGTCGTTACGCAATTCCACATAAGCGACGTCGCCCTCGGAAACCACATCGTCCGCCGCTTGCGGAGGCGGACCGAGTTTTATGCCATCGGAGGAAATCCTCGCCCAATTGAGACCCGCCCATCCCACTGTAAGTTGTTCGCCATCCCCCATAGTGGCAATAACAGATTGCTCGTCAACTCTTGTTATTACGACCGGAACAAGATTTCCAAACCTGCCGATTCCTGCAAGGATCGAATCAAAGTCAAGTGTAACTTCCGAATCATTAAGTTCCACATTTTTTATTGGGCCGCGGTAACCGTAGCGACGATCGTAGTCCATCAAAGCATTGTGCAAAGAACGGTTGGCCCCTTTTTGCAACCGACTATCAATTGTTGTGATGACTCTGAAACCTGCAGTGTAGGCACGATCACCGTAACGCTTGACCATTTCGGTTCGAACCATTTCTCCCACGTACGAAGCTTCCAACTCCTGCACCAGGCCGTGATAGCTCGCGGAAATTAGCTGCGCGTCGGCTTGCAGAAACGTTTCGTTCGTGATGTAACCCAATTCCAACATTCGTCCCAGCACATAGTTGCGGCGTTCGAGTGCACGTTTTGGATTTGTGATCGGGTTGTTTGTAGAAGGCGCCTTGGGCATCCCTGCGATCATGGCAATCTGGGCAAGATCAAGATCCGTAACTTTGAGTCCATAATAAACCTCTGCCGCTGCGCCAATACCATAGGCGCGCTTACCCATGTAAATCTTGTTGAAATAGAGCGTGAGAATTTCCTCCTTGTTCAGCTCACGCTCGATCTTCAGCGCCAGGAAAATTTCACGCAGCTTGCGAACATAGGTTTTTTCGGCAGTAAGAAAGTAGTTTCTTGCAACCTGCATGGTAATCGTGCTGCCACCCTGCGATTTTTCACCGGTCAGTACCAAGTTGACCACGGCTCGCAAAAGCCCCTGGTAATCCACTCCCGGGTGCTCGAAATAGCGATCGTCCTCGGCGGCAAGAAATGCCCAGACCATCGCCTCCGGGATGTCCTCAAATATCAGAGGCACCCGTTTCTGATCGCCAAATTCAGTAATCAAGCGCCCATCCCTCGAATACACCCGCAGGGGCACCTGCAATTGCACATCCTTCAGGGCTTCGGAATCCGGCAATCCCGGTGCCAGGTAGA
Organism: Gammaproteobacteria bacterium; assembly: GCA_036443475.1. Classification (GTDB taxonomy): domain Bacteria; phylum Pseudomonadota; class Gammaproteobacteria; order Natronospirales; family JAZFYH01; genus JAZFYH01. Next base: position 6,931 of record JAZFYH010000238.1, read on the forward strand.
GATAGGCTCCAAAAATGGCCAGAACCCCTATGAAACCTGCCCCGACGCCGGTCAGGACCAGATAAAAGAGGATTCTAAGATAGCGATTCATTGAGGAGGCTTCAGCCAGGTTCCGCGTAAAATTGAATTATAGCGGCCCCGGTCAAAGGCCCGCGAGGCCTATATTTGATTTAGGAGTTTATTGATATATAGTTGAGACTAGTAGTTAAGATTCTGGACGACCTTTTCGCTCCAACTTGCCGTTTGAGAAAGGAAAAATACCGTGCTCTTCCAGCGGAAATCAAAACCGCTACTGGGGCTAGACATCAGCACCTCCTCGGTCAAATTGATCGAGATAGCCCGTAGCGGAGACAACTATCGAGTGGAGTGTTTTGCGGCTGAGCCGATGCCTCCCAATGCCATCACTGACAAAGTCATCGCTGATGTGGATGCCGCAGGTGATGCAATTCGCCGTGTTGTTAAAAGGTCGGGTAGCCGCACTAAGCACGCTGCCGTGGCCATTGGTGGCGCGTCGGTTATTACCAAGACCGTACCCATGCCAGCGACATTGTCGGACCGAGAACTTGGTGAACAGATCGAGTTGCAGGCTGACCAGTACATACCTTTCCCCCTCGAAGAGGTCAGTTTTGACTACGAAATTCTGGGCGTGTCCAAAAACGACCCCGATATGGTTGAAGTATTGCTCGCGGCAACCCGCCGTGAAAACGTCGAGCAACGACAAGCAGCACTCGAAATCGGAGGCTTGGACGCAAAGGTTGTGGATATCGAAGCCTACGCCTTGGAAAACGCATGCAAACTGCTGACTTACCAAATGCCGGATGAAGGGCTGGATAAAACTATAGCTGTTGTCGACATTGGTGCCACGACCACAACTTTCAGCGTGTTACATGACCGCCAAATCATCTATACGCGTGACCAGGCATTTGGCGGCAAAGCATTGACGGAAGAGATCATGCGCCACTACGGATTGTCTTTCGAAGAAGCCGGCAAGGCGAAGAAAGAAGGAGGACTGCCGGCAAATTATCAGCAGGAAATCCTGGATCCGTTTATTGATGACATGGCGCAACAGGTGAACCGTTCCATGCAATTCTTCCTTTCGTCCACAAGTGATTACAACGAGCTTGACCAGATCATTATCTGCGGTGGTTGTGCCTCCATACCGGGTGGCGCAGAGCAAATCACTGACAAGATCGGCACCTCCACGATCGTCGGCGATCCATTTGGTGAGATGAAGATTGCCTCCAAGGCAAAATCTCAGCTGATAGAAAGTGAATCGTCGTCACTCATGATTGCCTGCGGGTTAGCCATGAGGAGCTTCGACTGATATGCCACGCATAAACCTACTTCCATGGCGTGAAGAACTGCGGGCCGAAAGGCAGCAGCAATTTTACATTGGCCTTGGTGTGAGTGCTGCCATCGGCATTGGCACCGCATACGCTGGCTTTGTCTTTGTACAAGGTATGATTGACCATCAAAACGCGCGCAATAATTACCTGCGCGACGAGATCAAACTTGTTGACGAGAAGATCAAAGAGATCAATGAACTGCAGGCCACCAAACAACGTCTGATTTCGCGCATGCAGATTATTGAACAACTGCAGACATCAAGACCTGAAGTTGTACATTTATTTGACGAGATGGTGCGCACCCTGCCGGAAGGGGCTTACCTGAATTACATCAAGCAGACGGCAAGCAACCTGGAAATTCGCGGTAGTGCTGAGTCCAGCGCGCGCGTTTCCGCGTACATGCGCAATATTGACTCATCCGAGTGGATCAGTGCTCCAGCACTGACCGTTATTCAAACGCAGAACGAGGCTCGTGGACGGCGCAGTACTTTCACGCTGCGCGCCAAACAACGCCGCAAAGGTGCAAAACAGGAAGGTGAGGAGGGAGATCTGTAATGGATTTGGAAAAACTTAAAAATCTGGATTTCTCTAGCATCGACTGGAACGACATGGGCAACTGGCCGTTTGCTGGTCGTCTGGTTGTGTTCATCGTTTTGGCAGTAGTGGTTATAGGCGCGGGTTATCACTACATAATCAGTCCGGAACTGGTCATCCTGGACCGAGTGGAGCAGGAAGAGCAGGGCTTGCGCCAGGAATTTGCAGCCAAGCAGCGACGTGCAGCAAATCTTGATGCCTACAGGAAGCAGCTGGAGGAAATGCGTGTGTCATTTGGCGCAATGCTGCGCCAGCTTCCCGGCGAAACCGAAGTGCCGAACCTGTTGATTGATATCTCGCAAGCCGGATTGGCGGCCGGACTTGAGCAGGAACTGTTCCGGCCACAACCCGAACAGCCCAAGGAATTCTATGCCGAACTGCCCATCAACATACGCTTAACTGGCGATTTTCATCAACTCGGTCAATTTGCAAGTAGGGTCGCAGCACTGGCGCGAATCGTCACCTTGCATGAGATATCGATTCAGCCAGTGGGACAAGATTCGAGCAACCTACGCATGGAAGTGATAGCGAAAACCTATCGCTATCTTGACGAGACCGAAGGGGGTTGAAGATGACGGGCAGTTCGACACGCCGGATTCTCTTCTCGCAACGCAGTTTGCGCTTACTGTTGGTGCTGCTGGGAACTCTCGGACTTGTCGCGTGTGGTAGTGGCATGTCCGACTTGCAGGACTTTGTAGCACAAGAAAAAGCCAAGCCGCCAGGCCCGATTGAACCATTGCCACAAGTTAAACCTACCCAGGGTTTTGTGTACGGGGCGGAGAGCCTTCGATCGCCATTTATTCCGGATTACCAGGCAAATGTTGCTGGTCGTGGCCAAGCCAGCGGTGGGCCATGCCCTGATCCGAATCGTAATTCCGAATACTTAGAAGGGTTTCCACTGGATGGCTTACGAATGGTCGGAACCTTGACCTTAGCTGGCCAACAATACGCGCTAATTCAAGATCCGGATCGCGCAGTACATCGTGTCCAGGTTGGCAATTATGTCGGTCAGAATTACGGAAGAATCACGACCATCAGCGAATACGAACTGAATGTACTGGAAGTTGTACCTGACGGTCTTGGTGGCTGCATGGAACGCCAGGCTGGTATGGCAGTAGCTGAATAACTTCGGGGAGATTTGATAATGAACTGCTCAAAACTAATTCATCGGACCAATGGAGCGCGATACAGTCGCGTTGTGGTGCTTACGGCACTGCTTGCGTTGGGTACCGCGATGTTAGCGCCGGTTGCAACGGCACAGATCGCCAGTAATCAGCTTGAAAGTATTGATGTTGCAACTATGCCTGGTGACCGCGTGCAACTACGTTTGCGCATGTCGGGTATAGCACCAGAGCCTCTTACGTTCACCATTGACGACCCTGCACGCATTGCCCTTGATCTCCCCGACACGGGCATTGCGATGGCACAACGTCGCCAGGAAGTCGGTGTGGGCGCAGTGCGTAATGTTACATCGGCACAGGCACAGGGACGTACGCGTGTCGTTATCAATTTATCGAGCCTGGTCGAATATAGTATTCGAACCGAAGGGAACGACATTTACGTCACGCTGGGTGCGGGCGTATCTTCGGTTGCTGCCTCGAGAAGCCAGTTTGGTCCAACCAGCAGCCGCACTGCGGGCAGCGAGAGACTGGACTCGGGCAAACGAATCGATGATGTGGATTTTCGTCGTGGCGACCGGGGTGAAGGTCGGATCTTCGTCCGCCTGAGCGACCCACGAACTCGTGTTAATGTGCGTCAAATTGAAGGCAAGATCGTGGTGGAATTTGATGACACTACATTGCCTGATCGACTGGTCAAGCGGTTTGATGTTCTTGACTTCGCCACACCTGTCAAAACCATTGATGCCATCCGTGATGTGCGTGGATCACGCCTGGAAATCACGGCTGTTGGTGATTATGAACAATTAGCCTACCAGTCGGATAACCAGTTCACGATCGAATTTCGCCCGATATCGCCGGACGAAGAAGAGGCGGCGCGGCGTCTGAAAGTTTACACCGGTGACCGTCTGACATTGAACTTCCAGGACATTGATACGCGAGCAGTGTTGCAGATCATTGCCGACTTTACCGGCATGAATATTGTCGTCAGCGATACCGTGACGGGTAGCGTGACATTGCGTTTACAAAACGTGCCGTGGGACCAGGCGCTGGATATTATCCTGCGCACCAAGGGCCTGGACATGCGTCAAAACGGTAACGTGATACTGGTTGCACCTGCCGCGGAAATAGCAGAACAGGAGCGGCTCGCGCTTGAATCACAACAACAGGTGCAGGAACTCGCACCGCTGCGTTCGGAATTCATTCAAGTGAACTACGCAAAAGCGTCTGAGCTGGCGGCGCTAATTTCATCTGGGGAAACTTCGCTGTTGTCAGAGCGCGGTAGCGTCACTATTGACGCACGTACCAATACCTTGCTGGTGCAAGATACCGACCAGAGCCTTACAGATATCCGCCGCCTGGTCAGGACTCTTGATGTGGCAGTCCGCCAAGTGTTGATCGAGGCGCGCATTGTGATCGCCAATAACGACTTCAGTCGCGACCTGGGAGTGCGGTTTGGTGTCACAGGCGTAAAAGAGAATGGCCGGGATGGCTTGATTGGCGTGAGCGGATCAACAGCGGCTACCAATACCCTGGTACAGGGTGGTCTTGTAAATGTCGCCGCTGGCCCCGGCACCCCTACAAACCCGGCAGGTGGCGTGCCACCCCCTGGCATTGCGTTCCCCGGTCATATTGCAAATGTTGGTGCACCGGGTGTACCACAAAGATTGAACGTAAACCTGCCGGTTTCTTCGCCCGCGGGCACCATTGCACTAGCTATTCTCGATTCCAATTACCTGGTAGATCTGGAGCTTTCGGCGCTGCAAGCCGAAGGTCGCGGTGAAGTGGTGTCAAGTCCACGCGTAGTTACTTCGAACCAGCGGGAAGCGAGTATCACTTCAGGCGTAGAAATACCGTACCAGGAAGCGTCTTCCAGCGGTGCTACAACCACGTCATTCAAGGATGCTGTGCTTGAACTAACGGTAACACCACAGATTACACCTGATGACCGGATAATCATGGATTTAATTGTGAAGAAAGACAGCGTTGGAGCGAACGTACCCAGTGCAACCGGCGGATTCGTTCCAAGTATCGATACACGCTCGATAACCACACAAGTGCTGGTCAATAACGGTGATACGGTTGTGCTTGGCGGTATTTACGAAACCACGCAAAACGAATCGGTATCGAAGGTGCCCTTCCTGGGCGACATTCCATTTATCGGAGCGTTGTTCCGCAATAAAAGTGTTACTTCGGACAAGGCGGAACTGCTGATATTCATCACGCCGAAGATTCTCAAGGAAGGGTTATCAATGAACTAACCTATTACACTCGGGAAACCCCGCGCCAGGCGCGGGGTTTTTTTTGCCCGGAAACATCTAATGCATCTGGTATGCTGCGCTCTTGACCAGGCAAACAAGTAAGCATAGTGAAAAGAATATTTATTGTTGGTGCAATGGGCGCGGGGAAGACCGCGGTTGGCCGAGAACTTGCGCGCGCTTTGAAGTTCTCCTTCCATGATACTGATCAGGAAGTCTGCGAACGCACCGGCGTGGATATCGCCTTCATATTTGAGAAGGAGGGTGAGTCGGGTTTCAGAAATCGTGAAACCCAGGCGCTTTCAGATCTTGCCAAGCAAAACGAATGCGTAATCGCCACCGGCGGTGGAATCGTAGTTGGGGCATTCAACAACAACCTTATGAAATCCTCCGGCGTTGTGGTTTACCTTGCCGTATCACCCGAAGTGCAGAAAATTCGCGCCAGGCGCGGCCCGAACCGGCCTTTGTTGGACCACGAAGATTTGGATCAAACCTTGACCAAGCTCGCTGTGGCGCGATCACCGCTCTACTCCGCCATAGCGGATATAGTTGTGGAAACCGATTACCGCCGAGTAGGCGACGTTACCCACGAAGTACTTGAAAAATTGCGTGAATTTCATGGCACTCAGGGATCCCGGGATTCATCGTAGAAGACAACCAAAATGCAAACCGTTGAAGTTCACCTAGGAAAAAGAAGTTACCCGATTTATATCGGGCGCGACCTACTGCAATCCTCCGCGCTGATCAGTAAACACGCCGCGAAGGGCAAGCTCATGCTCGTATCTGATGACGTGGTCGCACCATTGTATGCCTCGGAAATCAAAAAGGTACTGGAATCGGCTGGCAGAGAATCCTCGATGCACGTTTGTGTGAGTGGTGAACGTGCGAAAACCATTGAACATTGGCAATTGTTGTTGGATAACATGGTGAACAAGCAGTTTGGGCGTGACTCCACCCTCGTTGCCGTGGGCGGTGGTGTTGTTTGTGACCTCACCGGATTTGCCGCAGCCTGCTACATGCGGGGTATTCGAGTAATACAAGTACCAACCACTTTGTTGTCGCAGGTGGATTCTTCCGTTGGGGGTAAGACTGCTGTTAATCACGCCCAAGGCAAGAACATCATTGGTGCGTTTCACCAGCCGGCCGCAGTAGTCATAGATACGGCAACACTGGAGACTTTAGACAAACGCAACTACATGGCCGGCTTTGCAGAGGCGGTAAAGATATCGCTGGTGGCTGATGCGGATTTGTTTGTAAGCCTCGAAACCAACATCGATCGGTTTCTGGCGCGTGAGCATGATTTTCTCGCTACGATGATTCACCGCTGCTGTGAACTCAAGGCAGAAATCGTGTCTGTTGACGAATTTGAGTTTGGACGTCGCGCGCTTTTAAACCTGGGGCATACGTTCGGCCATGCACTTGAAAAAATTGGTGATTACCAACAATGGTTGCATGGCGAAGCGGTATCGCTGGGAATTGCCATCGCAATGAAACTGTCAGCCGAGATTCACAACCTGGATACAAGCATCGTCGATCGCGTCATTTCATTACTCGATCGCGCCGGCTTGCCGGTAAGTCTTCCCGGCGGAATCAACGCTGATTCGCTGGTGTCCGCAGCGGTTGGCGATAAAAAATCGCTAGCGGGCCGAATTCGTCTTGTGCTGTTGACACACCTTGGCAGCGGCACATTGGGCGATCCAGTGGAATCCGGCGATCTGTTGACCTTATTGAAACGAACTGGGCTCGATTAAAATTGCCGTGACAATCCCACCGTTAAAAAACGACTTGTTATTGCGTGCGTTGCATAGACAACCGGTGCCCCGCACACCTGTCTGGATGATGCGCCAAGCAGGCCGCTACCTTCCGGAGTACCGTGCCAGTCGCGAAAAGGCCGGTGACTTCATCAAGCTCATGTCGACACCAGAACTGGCCTGCGAGGTGACCTTGCAACCACTGGCTAGGTTCCGAGTGGACGCGGCAATCCTTTTTTCCGATATCCTCACGATCCCGGACGCAATGGGTCTGGGACTGCAGTTTGTCGCTGGTGAAGGACCCAGGTTTGAGCGCCCAGTTCGCGGTCGCAAAGATATAGAAAACATTGGTCGGCCCGACCCAGAGACTGATTTGCGCTACGTAATGGACGCGGTACGGTTGATTCGCCATGAGTTAGCAGGCAGCGTTCCGTTGATTGGGTTTGCGGGAAGTCCGTGGACACTGGCCACTTATATGGTGGAAGGTGAATCCAGCAGAACATTTTCGCGCATACTCA
>JAZFYH010000239.1:0-10276 GCA_036443475.1 Gammaproteobacteria bacterium
AGCTTTTCAGTGTTAATCCCAAGGAGGGTTTTGAAGTCCGGCCGGTTGAGGCATTTCGCGCCGCCTCCGCCGCAGGTGCGTCGTACCAGTCACCTTCTCCTGATGGCTCCAGACCAGGGATATTCTACGTCAACACGCACAACCTGAAAGCGCAACCGAAGTTCGGTACGGAAACTCTGTTCATTCACGAAGCAATACCCGGTCACCATTATCAGATTGCGCTGTCGCAGGAAATCGAATCATTGCCTCGTTTCCGCCGATTCGGCGGTTACACCGCGTTCGCCGAAGGCTGGGCATTATACGCCGAGTCAATTGGCAAGGATCTAGGATTCTTTACTGATCCGATGCAATGGTATGGCAGGCTGAACGACGAACAATTGCGCGCCATGCGGCTGGTTGTTGACACTGGATTGCATGCCAAGGGCTGGACACGTGAACAGGCTATCAAATTCATGCTGGACAATTCATCTCTGGCTGAATCAGATGTGACTGCCGAAGTAGAGCGCTACATGGCCATTCCAGGCCAGGCGCTCGGTTACAAGATCGGGCAACTGAAAATTCGGGAATTGCGGGATCGTGCGGAACGTGAACTGGGTTCACGCTTTGATGTTCGCGATTTTCATTCGCAAATTCTGTTGGACGGTGAGCTACCGATGGCCGTTCTGGAGGCAAAAATTGATCGCTGGATTATGGTCAACAAATAGTAACTGCACGACAATAAGCGGTGGAAAGGCGATGCGTGGCATCGCCTTTCCTTTTGCCGCAAACAAATGGCAAGCTTAAGCGCGTGAGCAAATCACGAACAAGTGGCAAGTTTGAATGTGTGCTTATAGGGGTAGGACACTTTTCATGAAAAATGTATTCGTCTGGTTTCTTGCGATCTTCTTGTCGTTGTCTGCACAGGCAACCGACCGCGTACTTGAGCGCGGTAATTTTGCTGAGCCGGGCACCCTGGACCCACACCGTGCGCAGGGAGATGTAGCCGGTAATATCCTGCGTGACTTGTATGAAGGCCTATTGCTTGAAGGTCCTGATGCAAACCTGCTGCCCGGCATGGCGGTACGTTGGGAAATATCCAGTGATGGCCTGCAGTACGTCTTTCACCTGCGAAAAAACGCCCGCTGGTCAAATGGCGATCCGCTCACCGCTGAAGATTTTGTCAGCGGACTGCGGCGCAGCGTGGATCCGGCTACGGCTTCACCCTATGCGAATCACCTATCTGCGATTCTGAACGCTGCCGCCATCTCAAGAGGTGAATTGCCGGTTACGGACCTTGGGGTTTCGGCAAAAGACGACCACACGCTGATTATTAAACTGGTTCGGCCGACGCCGTACTTTCTGGCCTTGCTGGTTCGCCCCAACACGGTTCCCGTGCATCGACCGAGTCTGGCAAAGTACGGCGACGAGTTTGCACGTGCCGGCAGGTTGGTCAGTAATGGCGCGTATCTGCTCGAGAACTGGACCTTGCACTCGCATATTGCACTCAAGCGAAACCCGCACTACTGGAACGTGGAACAGGTGCGCATCGAACGGGTGAACTACTACCCTATCAATGACGAGATGGCTGAACTGAATCGATTCCGCAGCGGTGGAGTGGATATTACCTACACCATACCGCCAGGGCGGCATGCTTGGTTGAGTGAGAATCTGCACAATGAATTAAAGATTTCACCCTGGTTGACAACTTATTTCCTGGTATTTAATTTGACCCGGGAGCCGTTTAAGAATAATTTTAAATTACGTAGGGCGCTGTCCATGGTTGTGGATAGGGACATCATTACTAAAAAAATCACGGCGAATGGCGAGATTCCCGCTTACGGCCTGGTTCCGCCGGGAATTGCCAATTACGAGTCACAAGAAAGCGATTATGTAAACTGGCCCATGCCCAGGCGCGTGGCCGAAGCGCGAGTGCTGTACCGCGAAGCCGGGTACTCGGTGCAGCGGCCGTTACGTATTGAATTACGCTTTAACGCGGGTGAGCTGCATCGCCGGATTGCTGTGGTGGTTAGCAGCATGTGGAAAGAACAGCTTGGAGTGGAGACCAGCCTGGTCAGCGAAGAATGGAAAGTGTTTCATGCCAACAAGGCCAACCTGGAACTGTTTCAGGTTTTCCGATCAAGTTGGGGCGGTGATTACAACGACGCGTACACCTTTGCGCAGTTGTTTGAGTCCTCTTCGTCACTGAATGAGGCGGGATACAAGAACCCGGAATATGACGCGTTACTGGTACGTGCAGAGAATGAAGCGGATAGCAACAATCGGCGCAAACTGCTGCAAAAAGCCGAAGAAGTTTTGCTAACCGACCAGCCGCTATTGCCTTTGTATTTCTTGGTCAGTAAGCACCTGGTTAATACAGCAGTTGGCGGATGGCGGGACAACATCATGGATCATCATTTGTCGCAGTACCTGCATTTCAGACAGGAGAAACAACAGTAGTTAAATAGGCCGGGGGGGCCTTCGTTACTCGCTTGTGCAATCACAACCGGATTCCTTCTATGTTTATACGTAGATTCACAAAAAATACGTAAAACTACTTAGCATACTTAAGGACTCTACTATTGTTTATAAAAAATTTTTTATATTAAAGTAATAAATAGAAGAAGAAAGACAAAGACATTGAATAAATTACTATTTTTGATTGTTATGGAGTGATAGACGAAATTCTTTTTAAAGACTATGTTATGAAACAACAAATCACGATTATTATTAATGTTTTCTGTTGTTGTGACGATAATTCGGTACGGCTTTGTTAGTGTTGAGTTCGCAAATAAAATACCTCGACTAGGGGGAGTTATTCGCATCGCAATGGCGCACCATCAGGGGGAAAAGCCATTCGTAGGTGACGCAACAATGACCTACCAAATCCGTCAACATATTTCAAAAAGGTGGGTGTAATGGCTGCTTCACAAGAACTGCATGACGTATTCCAACTTCGTCGACCGGTAACCCGGTTCCTGGTGAGTGTGTTAAGACCGATCATCTGCATAATGATACGGCTTGGCGTGTCCAGTTATGCCGTGACGGAAATCGTGCGCTGGCTTTACGTGGATATCGCCATGCGTAACCCGGAGTGTGCACCCGGCAAGGGGCAGATGCAGACCAAATCACGTGCGGCATTGCTCACAGGATTGTCGCGCCGCGAGGTACTCAGGCTGGATTCTATGCCCAACCCCGACAGCGGTGCGTTACTTTCGAACTATAGTCGCATTGCCAGGGTGGTAAGCGGCTGGTTGTTAGATACCCGTTACTCGAGCGGCAAAGACAAACCGCTGGACCTTCCTGTCAAGGCGAGCCGCGGCCCGTCCTTTTTTGGCCTGGTCAACGACTATGCGGGCGATATTCCCTATCGTACGGTGCTTGACGAGCTGATACGCGTTGGACTCGTTGAGGAACGCCGTGACGGTAGTCTCAAGCTCATAAAAAAGGCACTGCTGCAGAATATCAGTGATGACAAAGCGTTGATCGATGCAGGCGATTTCGCTGAAAAGCTATTGCTGGTTCTGGAAAAGGATATACAAAAGCCAGAGAAATCCGGCAAGCCGTATCGCTTGGTACACGTTCAGCGTGTAAGTCCGGAAAAAGCCGATCGGTTGCACGATCAGCTGGTCGGTGAAACCAGCAGGTTTATCTCCCGTCTTGGAAAACTTGTGGACGATTCCTCTTCCGGTAAAAAACGGCGCGCCGGAAACAAGGAAACAGGGGTAGGAGTGTTCTACTTCAAGAAGTGAATTGGGCCATGTCCTATGGAGCTCAGTAATTTGGTAGTTGTACAACAGTAAATCAGGGGGAAATCCTAGTATCGAATAACACTATTTTCTGGTTGATTGGCGAGCATCCTATGGAAATGGATTCTTGTCATGACGATACGTATTCCGGGACGAATACAGGTTCTAGTGGTTGCCTCACTTGCTGCCGTACTGCTATATAACTGGAATTCCGGAAGTGCCGGTTTTAGTGGCGCACATGCTCGGGATATTACCAAGCCAGAAAGAAATCATTACTGGCACATTTTGCCGGATTCGAACTTTGCGGTTTATCTTGAGGCGTTTACAATCCCAGCCAATTATGATCCTCGGCTACTTGAAGTAGCTATATGCCGCTACCTCGACGGGCATCATCACCTTTCCAAAAACCAAAACGTGGGTGGATTGCCACAACTCGACGTCTACTGTGAATTCAGGGTTGCAGGTCATGTTACCGTCGCACATGTCGCTACATTGCAACAGTAATGAGGTAATCAAAAAATTTTCACGAAAGCTGCCTTTGCATATCGGGTTTCAGCGCCGAAAGAATGGGAACTTGCCACACGACATACCCATTCGGATCGCGAGCGCATTCAATCATGGCGTTGAAGTAATCAAGGGATTCTTCCAGGCTGATGTTCGTATGTTCGGCAATGGGCGCGTGGTACCCGTCGCGCCAAGCTTCAAGGATGGCAGCGATTACTTCACGAGCGACGCGCAATGAGTCCACCACAACGTAGTTGACACGTATGTCATGCAGCTTAAGTTGCTTGAGCAATGCATAACAGTTGCGACCGATATGCAAATCCGTACCCGTTTTAATACCAAACTGGCGCACGCCATCAAGGTAAAATCGGTCAGTTTCCTTGCGCGCAGGACCAAACTTGATCATGCCGTAGTCCTCGGCGAGTACATGCAGGCGTCCACCAGGACGCAGAATTCGGACCAGTTCCATGAGAACTGCTTCCGGATTCGGTATTGACTGGAGCATGTGTCGGTTGAGGGCAAAATCAAACGAATTATCTTCAAAGTCGAGTGCGAAGGCGTCACCCACTCTGAATTTCACACGCTCACCGAAATGCGTGTAACGTTCCCTGGCCAATGCGACGTGCGATTCGATAATGTCTACCCCGGAGATGCACGCTTGAGGGAATTTTTCTGCAAGCCGTGTGCTGATCTCCCCGGTGCCGCAACCGATATCCGCAATAGCAATTTCAGTGGGCAGACTGTAGGCATCGATCAACGCTGATTCCTGTGGCCAGATGGCGACGGCCTGAGCCGCCAGGCCGCGTACCATGGATTCGTCGGCCATTTGTTCCGCTTGCGGGTTAAGGTCGATCACGTTTGGATCATCGTCTTGCATCAACTCGTTTCCTGTGGCGTAGTCTGCGGTGTTTACGCTTCGCCGCTATCGGATCTGGAGACCCGTCCGCATGATGGAAAATGTCGGCATTATTACGGCCACCTTCGTCGTCTACCTGTCAGTAGTCATGTTTCTGGGCTATGTCGCTTACCGACGTACCGCCAATCTATCGGATTTTATACTGGGCGGACGCTCCCTGGGCAGCTGGGTGACAGCCCTCGCTGCGCAGGCCTCGGACATGAGTGGCTGGTTGCTCATGGGTTTGCCGGGCCTGGCGTATCTGGCCGGTTTCGAATCGATCTGGATGGTCGGAGGTCTGCTGCTCGGCACTTACCTGAACTGGAAACTGGTTGCGCGGCGTTTGCGCGAAAGCACGGAGAAGCTCGACGATGCGCTAACCCTGCCCGATTATTTTGAGCGCCGTTTCCATGACAATTCGCGACTGCTGCGACTAATAGCAGGTGCGTTCATTCTGTTTTTCTTTACCCTGTATACCAGTTCCGGTTTTGTTGCCGGTGGCAAACTGTTCGAGACGTTGTTCGGCATGCCTTATCTGTGGGCTGTTTTCATTGGCGCCTTTTCTGTTGTGCTGTACACGTTTTTCGGCGGATTTCTCGCCATCAGTTGGGCCGATGTATTGCAGGGCAGTTTGATGTTTTTTGCCTTGTCACTTGTGGCTGTTATGGGTTGGCACCTGATTGGTGGCGTAGAAGGGATTCAAACCACGTTCAATGCGTACAATCCGGAATTATTAAATCCTTGGAGTTACGCATCGGACGGCACGGCTTTAGGTGCAATCGGTATTCTCTCTTTGTTGGGTTGGGGACTGGGATATGCGGGCCAGCCGCATATCCTGGCGCGCTTCATGGCTATCCGTTCTAGCGAGCAGATTGGTACCGCACGCCGGATTGCCATGACCTGGCAAACTACCGTGTTGGTTGCCGCCACGATCGTGGGATTTACCGGCTTGGGTGTGCTGGAGCGGCCATTGCAGGGTGCCGACAGCGAAAAGGTGTTTATTTTCATGGCGGTTGATTTATTTAACCCGGTTATTGCCGGCATCTGTCTGTCCGGAATCCTGGCCGCGGTGATGAGTACCGCAAGTGCGCAGTTACTGGTTGCGTCCAGCGCGTTTGCGGAGGATTTCTACAAGGGTATGTTCAAGAAAAATGCGCAGCCACAAGAACTGTTATGGATAGGGCGCGGTGCGGTGCTGGTTATCGCGCTACTGGCTTTCTGGCTGGCACGCAACCCGGACAGCAAGGTGCTCGAACTGGTCGCCTGGGCCTGGGCCGGATTCGGTGCGGCATTCGGGCCGGCAATCATCTTGTCACTATACTGGCCGGCCATGAATCGTGCCGGCGCGCTGGCAGGAATTATAGTAGGGGGCATAACAGTGATTGCGTGGAAACAATTATCTGGTGGGTGGTTTGATATATATGAAATTGTGCCCGGCTTCCTGTTTTCGTTGTTAGCAATCATCCTGGTAACAACGGTTACTAAGTTCGGAAAAGCCGCGTGAGTTCCGCGAGCAATCAACGCAACCTGCTTTTGCTCAGCAGTTCGCGGTATTGCGAATATGGAATGCTGGAATTTGGGGAAGCAATCATTCGCGATTTTCTCGGCGACGAACGACGCATATTGTATCTGCCATACGCGGTAGTCATTGAAGATCGTGCTGGATTTATACAAGGTGTACAGGAACGATTTACCACACTTGGCCACGATCTGGTATCTGTTGAAGAAATGGAAAACCCGCTTGCGGCGTTAAACGAATTTGACGCTGTTGCCGTAAACGGTGGTAATACCTTCCAGTTACTGCATTGTTTGCACAAATATCAGCTGGTGAATGCAATACGCAAACGCGTGCATGATGGCATGCTTTACATGGGCTGGAGTGCCGGCGCAAATGTTGCCTGTCCGACCCTGTGTACGACCAATGACATGCCGATCGTGCAGCCAGAGTCGTTCTCTGCATTAAACTTAGTGCCCTTCCAGATCAATGCGCATTTCACTGACACCATGCCAGAGGGGCATCGTGGCGAAACACGCCGCATGCGAATCGAGGAGTTCCTGCGGCTTAACCCAGGTAAAATGGTTATTGGTTTGCCGGAGGGGAATATGCTGCGTATTCACGGCGACAGTATCAGTGCTTACGGGGAACACCCCTTGGTCGTTTTCAGGGCAAACGAAACTGCGCAAGAAATCGCGGTGGATGATGACCTGTCATTCCTATTGAGTTAGTTCAGATGTGAACGACTTGGCTGCCGCCATCCAAAACTTCCTGCGACGCCAATTGCTGCATGTTGATGCCGTAATTACGCGGATCAACGATACGTGACACGGTCCACTTACCAGTCTTGTCGAGTTCATCTTGCACCGACAGGCTGACGTAGCGACGTGGCAGGTATTCTTTGCCTTTCGGATCACGCAACAACATGACAACTGGGCGCAATTTATTGCTCGGGTCGTTGGTTAGCACGATACCCACTCCGCCGGATTTCAGTTCCACCATGCTGCCAACCGGGTAGATGCCAATGCAGCGAATGAATTCCTGCATCAACTCTTTACCAAAGTCGTTTGGCGCAAGCTGGTACATGGCATTCAGACCCTCATGTGCTGGAATGCCGTGATGGTAAACACGATCGGATGTTATGGCATCGTAAACATCGCAAATTGCGCTTAATAGCACTGCTGTCGAAATTTGATCGCCAGCCAGGCCGTCCGGATACCCTTTGCCGCTGATGCGTTCATGGTGGAAACGGATGATCTGCAGCGCGCCGGCCGGAACTTGACCCGATTCCTTCATGAGCTCGTAGCCTTCCGCCGGATGCCGTTTCATGATTTCAAATTCTTCGGGTGTGAGCTTACCCGGCTTGTCGAGAATTTCCTTCGGCACCTTCATTTTGCCGATGTCATGTAGCAGGGCGCCCAGTCCGATAATCTGCAATTGTTCGTCGGGATAACCGAGGTGAGCACCGAACGCAACTGCGAGGACGCTTACATTCATGCAGTGCTGTTGCGTGTACTCATGCGCATTTTTCAGCTGTGTCATCCACAGCATGGTGTCGACATCCTCCGCAACTTTTGCGACGATTTCGGATACCAGCACCTTGGCTTGCTCGGTGTTAACGCTGACACCCAGGCGCACATCCTGGAATAACTGCTCGACATAACCTTTGGTGCGGTCGCGCAGATCCAAGGCTTCGCGCATGCTTTGCTGGAAGGTCAGGCGGCGTTCATCCTCGGCTTTTCTTGCCCACTCCTCGCGGGTGATCTTGGTTTTGCCATCCGGACTGGCTCGCATGGACAGGCGAATGGTCTGGTCGTCACCGCCACCGTCATCGGTTTGTTCATCGTCAACGATCACGTACTCGCAGTAGTCCTTGAGCTTGTCGAGATCTTCGTCGTCTTCAAGCTTGAATCCCTGGAACAAAAAGGGGCTGCCGAGCCAGGGTTTATCCAGCTCACTGATGTACATCCCCATTTGCACGTCGCTGACGTTGACTTTACGCTTCATACCTGTAGCCCAGACCTCTTCATTAACTAAGGTTATTCTGACTGAATTCTAACTGAAATTCTTACTGTTTTTTTGGGGAAAATACAGCCAAAGTACGGTAAGCACCTGAGAACCCGGACTATTTCATAGGTGGACTACTGAGGTAAACCTTTGTAAACACTACGGCATCAGAACCAGAAGCAAGACAAGAAGACCGAATCACGGAGGCATGCAAATCATGCGCAGATTACTTTTGATGGCGGCTGCAGCCGCCTTATTCGCAAGTCACCCGGCCTGGTCGGACGTGACCGAGACCATCACCGCCAAGGAAAGCATCAAAGCCGGGTCCGGTGACCGGGTGGCCGTGCATAATCTCGTCGGCACCGTGACCATCGAGGGTGCCCGGGGCGGCGCAGTTGACATCGACGCACGCTTTGTGGGCACCGGTGACGATGCCAAGGAAGCCAAGGCGATGGCGGCAAAGCTGTCGTTTGAAATAGAAAAAACCGGCAGTACGACTCATGTCTGGGTCAATTACCCCACTGATGAATACCGCCACTTCACCTACCGGCCCGAGGGCCGCTGGGGCAACAGCAACTCCCAGGTTCGCTACCGGGGCAAGCGGGTGTCGGTGACCAGCCGATCGGGCGGTGCCGAGGTCTATGCGGACATCACCGTACGGGTGCCGCGCGGCGTGAACCTTTTCTTTGAAAACAAGGTGGGCGACATTACTGCGAGCAAGGTCGTTGGTGACCTGGAGTTGGATACCGCTTCCGGTCGAATCAAGTCCAGCGGCGGTGAAGGTCGTCTGTCGGCCGACACCGGCTCCGGCTCGGTGGGCGTCAGTAATCGCAAGGGCGATATCGATGTGGATACAGGCTCTGGGGCTGTGGATGTGGAGGACGTTGTTGGCGATGTATCGGTCGACACCGGTTCCGGCAGCGTGGACCTCAACAATATCCGGAGCGACGAGATCAATATCGACACCGGTTCCGGTGGCGTAGAAATTAATAACGCCAGTGGTTCGCTATACGTGGACACAGGCTCCGGTGCGGTGCGCGCCACTGAATTCGACGCTGGCAAGGATCTAGAAATCGACACCGGCTCCGGCGGTGCGCGCATTGAAGGTGCCTTGGGCGCTGTAAGGCGGCTACGCATTGACACAGGGTCAGGGTCAGTGACATTGCGTACCAGCGACGGCTTGAACATGCGGCTGGAAGTTTCCGCTGGCAGCGGTGGTGTGCGCGTGGATCTGCCTGACACCCAGGTCATTTCCTCGGAGCGCGGTGAGTTGGAAGTCGATCTCGGGGATGGCTCGGGCGACGGCGTTATTGATACAGGCTCGGGGGGAGTGCGGATAACCTCTCAACGCTAAGCGGGATTTAGTAGCTGCGAAATACCTCCCAACGCTGATCCACCACCCGAAATAATCAGTTTGTAGGGCGCCTCTAGGCGCCCTTTTCTTTGCCGATCAGTGCTCGATATCCGGCTCGAAAATCTTTTCCAACGGCAGGTCGAAAGTCTGCGCAATGCGGAAACCCACCGACAACGAAGGGTCTGTTTTGCCCTGTTCTATGGCATTGACGGTCTGGCGCGAAACGCCGATCTGCAGCGCCAAATCTTCCTGGGTCCAGCCGGAATCCGCGCGCAAGGCTTTAATACGGTTTTTCA
>JAZFYH010000240.1:0-5338 GCA_036443475.1 Gammaproteobacteria bacterium
AGAGAACCCATACCATGAACAGCATCGTGATCGCCGAACGTCTTCATCATCGTCCCCTCTTACGCGCCGCTGTGTTGCAGTGGCGCCTGGTCGCGGCGGCATTAACCACGCTGGTTTTTTGGTCCGGTTCGTACATCGCAATTAGTATTGCGATGCTTGAACTTTCACCGGCACCCTTTGCGCTGGCCCGATTGGGTACCGCTGCAATTGTATTGGCTTTGGTATCACCGTTGTTTGGCCGCACGGTGTTCGCATTACCACGCCTGAAAGACTTACCGTTCATTGCGCTCATGGCCGCACTGGGATTTCCGCTTTATCACACTGCAATCAATGCAGGACAGACGATTGTCAGCGCCGGTGTCACCAGTCTGCTGATCGCAACCCTGCCGATCTTTGCCGCGGTAATCGCAAGTATCGGTCTGAAAGAAAAACTTGCTGCTCGCGGCTGGTTGGGGATTGCCATCGCCTTCGCGGGCAGTGCGCTGTTGATTGCCGGCAGTGGAAAGGAATTCAGCTTCGATTCCTACACCCTGCTGGTTCTCCTGGCCGCGTTCCTGGGCGCCGGGTTCATGGTGGTGCAACGTTTCTTGATACGCGCTTACTCCGGAATTGCGTTAACAGTGTGGGGAATCTGGATAGGTTCGGCCATGTTGCTGCCGTTTTCTTCGCAGTTGATTACTGAATTGCGTACCGTTTCTGATGCAACGATCCTTTCTATTCTTTACCTGGGAATTTTCCCGACAGCCCTTTCGTATGTGACTTGGTCGTACGTATTGAAAATGCTGCCCGCGGCGCGCGCCTCCAGCCTGTTGTACTTTGTGCCGCCGATTACCTTCGTGTTTGCCTGGCTGATACTCGGTGATTTGCCATCACTAATAGATATTGCCAGCGGCATCATAATCATTGCTGGCGTGGCATTGGTGCAACGCGCACCGCGCACACCCGCGAAGAGGTACTCAACATGAGCGCGATGCCTGAATACGTTAGACAAGAGATCGATCTCGACCCTGAGGATTGGAACGAATTTTCCAGTGTCACGCATGACGCGGTTGATGAAATCGTTACGTACCTGTCAACTGTCCGGGAACGACCGGTGTGGCAGCCCCCACCGAATGATGTCATTGAACGGTTACGCAGCAAGCTGCCGGAAAACCCGTCACCATTAAGAAACGTATTTGAGCAATTCAAGCGTGACGTGTTGCCTTATCCCACAGGAAATATTCATCCGCGCTTCTGGAGTTGGGTGAGTGGCACGGGTAATGCAACCGGTGTCTTGGCCGACATGCTTGCAGCCGGCATGAACTCCCTTAACCTGGGTTTTGACAATTCCGCACCGGTGCGAGTGGAACTGCAGGTGCTGGAATGGTTCCGGACGTTGTTTGGATTCCCCGCGGAGACCAGCGGTCTGTTCGTCAGTGGTGGTTCCATGGGCAATTTGGTCGGGCTTGCCGTGGCGCGCACAGCCAGGGCGGGTTACGACGTGCGCAAGCTGGGCGTAAATCCGCCGGGCCAACCAAGATTGGTCGTTTATACCTCAACCGAAGCGCATTCCTCGGTGCAGAAGGCCGTGGAAATTATGGGGATGGGTGCGGACGGTTTGCGACACTTGCCGGTCAACAGTGATTACCAGATAGATGTGGATGCACTGCATACCCAGATACACCGCGACCTCAATGACGGTCTGAAGCCCATCGCCATCGTAGCCAGCGCAGGTGCAGTGAATACTGGTGCGCTGGACCCGTTGAATAAACTGGCAGACATCGCGCAAGAGCATGATTTGTGGTTGCACGTAGACGGCGCATTTGGTGCTCTGGCTGCGGTAGTTGAAGAAAAACCGGATGATCTCGTTGGTCTGGAACGCGCCGATTCCATTGCGTTTGATTTTCACAAATGGTTGCACCAGACCTACAATGCCGGTTGCGTCCTGATTAAAAACGAATCGGCGCATCGCGACACGTTTACGCTGAACCCGTCCTACCTCACCAAACTGGATGCAGGCGTCGCAGCGGGTCCAATTAATTTTTCCGCGTTGGGTATCCAGCTTTCCAGATCTTTCGCTGCGCTACGCGTATGGATGAGCATCAAGACATTAGGATTCGGAAAATTTCGCAAAGTGATTGAACAGAATATCGAACAGGCGCGTTATCTGAATGACCTGGTAGAGAATAACGCAAAGCTTGAATTGTTGGCGCCAACTACACTCAATATTGTTAACTACCGGTTTAACCCGGGTGAATTGTCAGAAAGTCAACTCGAGACTCTGAACCAGCGCTTGCTGGTGGCTTTACAGGTGCAGGGCATTGCAGCGCCTTCGTCAACCCAGCTTAAAGGCAAGTTTTCAATACGCGTTTCCATTACCAATCACCGTAGCCGACGCGAGGATTTTGATCTCCTGGTACGCGAATCGCTGCGTATTGGCGGTGAACTATTGACCGGTATTAACCAGGATGCCTGAAAATTAAACGGATGCGTAGAATGAAAACATTTCGTATTTATACAGTAGATGTCTTCACAAACACCCCGTACAAGGGAAATGCCGCCGGTGTAGTAACCAATGCGGACGGGTTGAGTGACGATCAAATGCAATCTCTCGCGAGGGAGCTGAATTTGTCGGAAACTGCATTTGTCTTGCAACCGGATGGTAACGATCATGATGTGCGGTTACGGTTCTTCACGCCAACTCGCGAGGTTCCTGTCTGTGGGCACGCAACCATTGCCGCGCATGCAACTCGTGCTCGCGAGCTCTGGCTCAAGCACGCCAAAGTGCGACAGAAAACCGCCGCGGGTATTAACGAGATAACGATTAATAAGGATGATCGCGGCTACCGAATAGGCATGCAACAACCATTTCTAGGTGCAAGCGAACCGCTTGACGACTCAACACGGGATATCGTGCTTGATGCCCTGGGTATTGCACGTTCTGACCTTGATTCCCGTTTTCCGGTACAGGTTATTAATACCGGTCACAGCAAACTGATGATCGGACTGCGATCGCGTGCGTTGCTGGATAGCCTGAACCCCGATCAACATGCCCTGCTGGCGGCGGACGAACATATTGGCAGTGGCGGGTACTTCGTGTTCACAACTGAAACGCCCGAACCTTCGCTCCTCTCACATTGCCGTATGTTCGCCCCCCAGCTGGGCATTCCAGAAGACCCAGTGACCGGTATGGGTAACGGTGCGCTTGGCGTGTATTTTGCTTTGCACGGATTCTTGCCGATTTCAGGTAATCGCGCCGTGTTTTACAGCCGTCAGGGAGAAGCCATGGGCCGAGCCGGCGACGTTCGTGTTGAAGTGGAAGTCTCCGGCAAGATACCCGTACGAGTGTATATAAGTGGCTACACAGTTGAAGTACTGGCGGCAAAATTGCGGTTACCCGTTGGTGTGCAGTCAGGGGATCAAAACCGCAGCGCCAATCAGCTGTCCCTTACGAAGTTTTTCCAACGCCTGGTTCGCCTGTTCCAGCGCAAACCTTTCGACGTGTGTGCGGATAGGAATACGGGCGGCGAGTTCCATGAAGGCAAGTCCGTCAGCACGTGTAAGGTTTGCGACTGAACGCAAAACGCGTTCCCCCCAGAGCAGCGAGTAAGGGAAAGACGGGATATCGCTCATGTGGATGCCTGCGCAGACAACGCTGCCGCCACGGCGCGTAACCGAGAGTGCGCGCGGCACGAGATCGCCAACTGGCGCAAAAATTATTGTTGCATCCAGCTCAACCGGCGGTTGTTCTTTGGAATCACCCGCCCAGACCGCACCCAGTTCACGCGCAAACGTTCTGGTTTCATTGTCGCCTGATCGAGTAAACGCGTAGACCTCCTGGCCGTGATACACAGCGATTTGTGCAAGAATATGCGCCGCGGCACCGAACCCATACAAACCAAGCCGTTGCACTTCTCCGGCCATGCGCCAGGCACGGTAACCGATCAACCCCGCGCAAAGCAGGGGCGCTGCATGCGCGTCGTCGTACTGTTCCGGTATCAAAAAACAGTAACGGCTGTCCGCTAGCGTGTACTCAGCGTAGCCGCCGTCCAGGTTGTAACCGGTGAATCGGGCATCCATACAGAGATTTTCTTCGTTGCGGTCACAGAATTCACAGTGCTGGCAAGTGTGCCCCAACCAGGGCACGCCAACTCGCATGCCTGTCTCCAGGTTTGTGACACCTTCACCAACGGTTTCTACTTGAGCAACGATTTCGTGACCCAGAACTAACGGCAATTTGGGTTCAGTCAGTTCACCGTCACACACATGCAAATCGGTACGGCACACGCCACAGGCATTAACTTTCAGGCGGACTTGGCCGGGTCCAGGGTGTAATTTGGGAATGTCGGCCACTTGCAACGGTTGACCAGACTGTTCAAGAAGCATTGCTCGCATAATATCTGAAGTATAATGTAGCCCATCTGCTTTGAAGCAGTTTGAACCAGGGATTGGTTGATAACATGCTTATAGGGCACATCGGACAGTGCCGAGTTTTACTTGCTGTTCTACTGGCTACCAATCTGGTAGCGCGGTTGGCAGTTGCTGATACGTTCACCACCAGTGTCATTGCCAGCGCGGATGACGCCGAAGAAAACCTTATTACCGGCGCGGTAAATCTCACGAGTTCCGACCTGGAATTGAGCATGGATGGCGCGGTGGAACAACTGGTTGGTATGCGTTTTCGCAACGTATCTATTAATACTGCACAAACAATTTGCAGTGCTGATATCACCTTTACCATTGACGAGGCAAACCCTGGTACTTCGCCTTACAATTACGATCCTTCTGATTTGACCATTTTCGCGCAGGCAATAGCTTCAGCCGGCGGGATTGGTGGTGTCGCCAACAATTTATCCAACCGAACCCCAACAGCTGCCACGGTTAACTGGCAGCCAGGCCTGTGGACCACCGTCGGTGCGACCGAGGTTACGACCGATCTGACCGCAATCATCAATGAATTGATCAGCACGCACGGTTTTGTGAGCGGCAATTCGATGTTGTTCCTGATCCAAGGCCAGGGCACCAGAACTGCCGAGTCAATCAACGGCAGCGCCGCCAACGCGCCGTTACTGGAAATCCAGTACGACGATGATCCGGGGTGCGGCAGTCCCACTGTTTTTCAGCTCCGTGAAACGCAGGGCAATAACGATGCTGAAGAGAATCTAGCAACTGGTGCCATGGATCGAACCAGTACCGATCTTGAATTGGCCAGCGAAGACTTAGGCGATAAACAAGCGATTGGCATTCGCTTTCAGAGCATAACGATTCCGCAGTTTTCGACCATAAACAGCGCCTTCATTGATTTCACCGTGGATGAGACTGATTCCATTCCCACCTCACTGCGCATCTTTGGCGAGGA
>JAZFYH010000241.1:0-12776 GCA_036443475.1 Gammaproteobacteria bacterium
AGGCTGTCTGAAAGTGCCTTAGGTTAAGGTTTAGATCTTCAATTCGTTTATTAACCTTTAAAACCGAGGTCCGTTAACATGACGGTAATGCACTTGGTCGTAGGTTCGAGCCCTACCGGGCCCACCGATAACCCAGTTGCGTACGACAACTGTTGTCCTCTTTGAAAAAGAAACAATCGAAATGTCCCAAGAGTGTCCCATAGTAAAGGGCACACTCGGACGATTTGAGGAAAACCCCTGAAATATTGGAGCGGGTGATGGGAATTGAACCCACACCAGCAGCTTGGGAAGCTGCAGTTCTACCATTAAACTACACCCGCGAATACCCCTACTGACTACACCCAATGGAAACCCTCGCAAACAGAGCCACCTGTGGTTCTCCCGGTATAGTACAATTTTCGCAAATCCACCAAGACTGCGGCCATGCACATTTACCTCAACGGCCAGATTACAGAAGAATTGCCGCCAGAACTGACGGTTTCAGAACTTGTCGGTCAGCTGGATTTGGCTGGAAAAAGAATTGCCGTGGAGCTGGACGGCGTGATTATTCCTCGCAGCAAACACGCCGCCACAGCACTCAACGATGGTTGTCGGATAGAAATCGTCAGCGCCATCGGTGGTGGATAAATGAATCGAATCTTGAGCCGGAATTGCTAGATGAACAATCTTTCCGAACCCTATCAGGCTGAAACCGATGCATTTACTGTGGCAGGTAAGACATACACGTCACGCCTGCTGGTCGGTACCGGTAAGTACGCAAGTTTTGAGGAAACCCGGTTGGCGATCGAGGCCAGCGGCGCGGAAATCGTTACGGTTGCCATTCGGCGCAGCAACATCGGCCAAAATCCCGACGAACCCAATTTGCTCGACGTTGTTTCCCCCAACAAGTACACCATCCTGCCCAACACGGCCGGCTGTTACACGATCGAAGACGCATTACGTACCTGCCGACTTGCACGCGAGCTGCTCGACGGACACAAACTGGTAAAGTTGGAAGTACTCGGTGACGAGAAGACGTTGTTCCCGGATATCATCGCGACCTTGACGGCAACGGAAACACTGGCCAAGGAAGGATTCGATGTCATGGTTTATACAACGGATGATCCGATTGTTGCACGTCAGATCGAAAACGCGGGCTGCGTTGCGGTCATGCCACTCGCGGCGCCTATCGGTTCCGGCCTGGGTATCCGTAATCCGTATAATATTCTGGAAATCGTTGAAAACGCCAAGGTGCCGGTGTTGGTGGACGCCGGTGTCGGCACGGCATCCGATGCGACTGTCGCGATGGAACTTGGCTGCGACGGCGTATTGATGAATACCGCCATTGCTCAGGCCAGACACCCTGTCCTCATGGCGAGCGCAATGCGTTCTGCCATTGAAGCCGGCCGGGCGGCCTACCTTGCCGGGCGCATGCCAAAACGTCGCTACGCGAGTGCCTCTTCGCCGGAAGACGGCCTACTTAGCTAAAATGCTCATGAATACTTCCGAAGGCCGGCCCAGAGTTCGTAGCTTCGTGCGTCGCGAGGGACGCATGACAGCGGCACAATCACGGGCCCTGTGCGAGCTCATGCCGCAGTTCGGTATTCCGGCGAAAACCAAGTTGCTGGATATGCCCGAACTGTTTGGCAGAGATGCCGCGCGTTGGATCGAAATCGGTTTTGGAAATGGCGACAACCTGCTTGCACTTGCGCGACAGCAACCTGACATGGATTTTCTGGGTATCGAGGTGCATCGTCCTGGCGTAGGCCGCCTGCTGAACGCACTGTCGACTGAAGGGCTGACCAACATTCGGGTCGCTTGCGACGATGCTTTTGACTTCCTGCGTGACCGCGTCCCGAACACCTCCGTCAACCGGGTCCAGCTGTTATTTTCCGATCCTTGGCCAAAAAAACGGCATCACAAGCGACGCATAGTGCAACCACAGTTTGTCAGCCACATTGCTCGAATCCTGGTATCGGGCGGGATTTTCCAGCTGGCCACGGACTGGGCACCGTACGCGGAACATATACTCGCTGTACTCGATGTAGACGAAAACTTTACCAATCTGTCGAAAACCAACACTTTTATCCCACGCCCCGCAGAACGCCCCCAAACCCGTTTCGAGAAACGCGGCGGCAAATTGGGGCACGACGTCTACGACCTAATGTTCAAACGAAATTAGCCGGCGTTTGCCCGGCTGGCCGGCATGCCATACGCTGACCAACCTTGGTGAAGCACGGGAACCCTATGCGTCTGCAAGTCGTCGAAGTATTCGATTCCATTTTCGGTTGGACCGGCCGACGCATTATTGTTGCAACTCGATACGTACTTGAACTGACAATATTCTGCACAGCGTCGATAACGGACTGGGTGCGTCAGGGGCATATCGCCAACCCCGCAACGCGCGCCGCCTTGGTAAGCCAGTTGATTTTTACCGGCGTAGATGCGCTCCCAGTGATTACTCTGCTCGCGGTCATAATTGGGGTAGCATTTTCTTCTCAGATTCTGTTTGTGCTCTTCCCAATCACCACTGCGCGTGAGATCACCCAGATACTGGGTTCCCTGATTACCATCGAGCTGAGTACGCTGATCACGGCTATTGTCCTGATTGGCAGATCCGGTTCCGCGATTGCCGTTGACCTTGGCAACATGGCTTTGCACAAGGAAATCGAAGGCCTTGAAATGCTGGGCATCAATGTACGGGATTTCTTTGTCGCCCCACGCCTTATTGGTGCGAGTATTTCACAGCTTGCCCTTGCGACGTACTTTGCAGGTATTGCAACGTATGGCGGGGTTTTCTTCAGCGGTCTTCTTTTTTCCGACGAATACCTGAAATTGATTCCATTGTTGCTGACAGATATTCACCCTGCAGTGCTCGGGTTGTTTATTTTGAAAAACCTGTTATTCGGAATAATCATTGCGGGAACCGCATGTTTTCATGCACTGCATGTAGAACGTTCTCCCACAGAAGTGCCACAACAGACTCAACGCGCTATCGTAAATGGCCTGTTGCTCATTTTCGTTGTTGATGGCATCACCGCCCTGGCAAGATTCTGAGCATGAGCGAAACAATAATCAGCGCGCGCAAGATGATTCCTGCCGGCCTGGCAGGCGAAACTGTTACAACGCGTGCACTGGACCTGGATGTACGCGGTGGCGAAACCGTCTGCCTGATCGGACCGACGAACACAGGTAAGACCAATTATTTGCGCACCATGGCTGCAATTGAGCCGCCTCTTTCCGGTGAGGTCATGCTGCTTGAGCGTGACATGCGACAGTTTGCCCGCCAGGTTGTTCTAGACATCCGTCAACGCGTGGCGTTTATAGGAGATTCTGCCCCACTTCTGTCAACATTGAGCGGCTTGGTAAATGTCATGTTGCCTGCTCTCTACCACGAACGTGGCGACAGGGATGCCGTGATGCAACAGGCCGAGGCAGTGCTTGATCGATTAGGCTGGGACGGTGATTCGTCACAACTGCCGGCCTACTTGAGTGACCATGAAAGACGCCTCTTGGCGCTGGCCCGCTGCCTGATCATGGACCCCGCAGCGATCCTGATTGACGAACCTTTCCGCATGACCGATCTGGCTTGCTGGAAGCAGCTGGCCGATGTATACCGGGAGCTTACCAGCGTGGATGGCCGCGCCCTGGTAATCGTAACCAACAACCTGCATTTCGTTAAGAGAAACGCTGACCGTATCGTTTTCTTCGAACCTGACGCAGTAAAAGTCTTTGACAGCTGGGATGCCCTGCACCGGGAAGAAGACAGATACGTTGAAGAATTAATCACCGCGACAGGAGAATGACAGCACTAATGAACCAACCGACCGACGACCGACAACTGCATTACATTCACAGACTCCGTTATAGCTCGCGCGAACGTCTTACGGGCATTTTTGTACTTGGTGCAATCGTATTGCTTGTCGGCGTGCTTGGCCTCAGCGAACAGGCAATTGACTTATTTTCTGAAAAATTTGAATTGCATGCCTATATGAAAAACGCACAAGGCATCACCACTGAAACACGTGTGAAGGTGGCCGGTGTTGAAGTTGGTCGGGTTGACGCAATTAACATTACACCCGATAACCTGATCGAAATTCGCATGAAAATCCGCGAACGGTTCCATAACCTGATTCGCGTAGACTCAACGGCCGCTTTGAACAAATTGTCAGTTTTTGGCACAACGTCCATTGAAATTACTGCCGGGTCTACGCAACTTCCGATTTTGCCTAATGGCGGCTCCATTCGCATGGAGGAACCGCTTTCGATAGACGATATGGCCAGTAACATCGTCCCGGCCATTCGTAACCTGAACCAGTCACTCGATCACCTCGCCAAACTCACGGCCAGCATCGAACCTACGGACATCACGACCATCACAAACAGTCTGGCCAGTATTACGCAAAATGCGGCATTGATTTCCGACCGGCTTTCGAAAGGTCGCGGCGCAGCGGGACGCATGCTGTTGGACGACGAGTTCGAATCCGAATTCATGGCCACGCTACACAATCTGCGGGACACGCTGGAGACCACCCAAAAACGGCTTGAGGAAATCCAGCCATTGATTACTACCGCGGGCAAACTGAGCGAAAACGCGGCCGACGCAACCACGGAAGTTCCTGGCTTGCTGCGCGAGACAGCTATTCTTATCAAACAGTTGAACGTAACCATGAGTACCATTAACTACGAAATGCAGCAGCTGCCTGACATGGTACTTAAGACACTTGAACTGCTTGAAGAGTCCGAAGAAACACTTCAGGCGATCCAGAACACCTGGCCGATATCACAATCCGTGCCGCCGGAAGAAACCGCCGAGCAGGTGCCCATGAGGCCGCCAAATGACTAATTATTACCGCAGTGCCTGGCTGCTCGTTTTTATTGGCGTTCTCTCCGCCTGCGGCAGCGTGCCAGAGCAACAACACGAAGGTGTCGAGGCCGTAAACGAGGCTATGACACATGGCATGCGCGCGTACCGGGATGACCGGTATCTTGAAGCACGCCAGTTATTCAGCAAGGGGCTGGCTCACTATCGCAGCATGGATGACACGCCTGGGGCATTGGTCGCGTACGTAAACCTGATTGATGTAGCACTGGTGACCGGAGATTTCCCACTGGCACGTCACTGGCTTGACGATGCGATAAGGTTGGCAGACCTCGAAGACGATGCAACCGTGAGGGATCGACTAAACTTTCAGTCCGTTCATCTGAGCTGGCTATCGCTTGAAACAGGTTCAACCCTGACAGAATCCTCAACGGACACTCTCAACAATCTCTTGGCTATGGGTGCCAGCAACCCGGATATTAGCCAGGCCGCGCTTTTTCTTCGTACCCGCATCGCCGTGCGCAACGACGAACAAGACGTTCAACAGTGGCTGGAAAAACTACGCGAGTCAGTCGCAGCCCGGTCCGGGGCATTGAATCTTGCGCGCCTCGCACGACTGGAAGCTGAGCACGCATTAAAAAAGGGCGAACACACTATTACAATAGGGCTGTTGATCGAGGCGCAGCGATTGTACCGGATTGAACGATATCGACCGGGTCTCGCGGCCGTTCACGAAGAATTATCCGTGGTCAAAGAACAACAAGGTGACCTGGAAGCGGCCGTTATTCATGCGGAACAAGCGTTGTTCATTCGTCTTTGGATCACGGATCGATATCACAGCACTCTCTTATTACGTAAACTTGCGCACATGGAAAGCACTCGCGGCAATGTGGAACGCGCCGACGAATATACGGCCATTGCTGACTTTGCCGAGGGCAATGAGGACATCAAATGGAACACCTTGCGCCAGCGCTTACGCGCCGGCCAGGTAAACTGATTGAACCATTTTCTTTGCGCTATACCCCATGCGGCTCAGCGCACGTTTTCCTGCAACAAGCTGATGTTACGTTACATGCTTCATGCAGTTCGTAAACCATCAAACTGAAGACTGCACGATCTTTCTTGCTAAGCGATGCAAGTGGACCTATAAATAAATTATCGGTGGTTCCTGTACCGGCGTATTTTTCCGGTACGTTGCATAAGGGGGAGCATGCCGAAATGAACGACCAAATTCCTGTTCAACCGGTTATCGGTAACTGGTACCGTGATATTACGGGCGAAATCTTTGAAATCGTCGCCATTGACGAGGACGACGCCACGATAGAGATACAGCACTTCGACGGCACGGTTGAAGAAATTGATCTGGGCACCTGGAACGAGTTGCCAATGGAAACCGCTGCGCAGCCGGAAGACTGGTCCGGTTCGTTGGATATCGAGCGCGAAGATTACGGTGTAGACCTGGTAGACAGCCCGCAAGAAGACTGGATAAGCGCGTTAGACTTTCTTGATAGCTCGGAATAGTCCCGGCTTAACTCAAACCCCACCAACCATCACATAATCGTTAACGACTTCAACCCGCAAGGGCTGTAGCGACCTGCCCTTGCACGGCCCCGCCACACACAGCCCCGTAGAAGGAAGAAAGTTTGCACCGTGCATTGAACACATGATCAGCGCACCATCACGTGTAAGAAACTTACCCGGCCCCCAGTTCAACATGGCTCCTGCATGTGGACAGCAATTTACGTAGGCAAAAACCTTGTTTCCGTGTCGTACCACAAAGCCTTGCGTACCACTCTTTTCGTCACCCAGTAAAAATTCCCGTGCGCCTGGGTCATCCAAGTCATTTAACGCGCAAATCTGGATCATATCTGTCACGCCGGCTCCTTGGGAGACTGCGTTTCTTCCGTGCGTACGAGGTAAATCACCAGCAATATGGCGGGAATTCCGGTGGCTGCCGCGGCCAGGAAAAACGTTGGGTAACCAAATGTGTCAACGGCCAAGCCGGAAAACAGGCCGGCGATCTTGCCTGGTATTTTCATCAGCGAACTGAAAAGTGCGTACTGCGTCGCGGTATAGGCGGTGTTGGTCAGACTCGACAAGTAAGCAATGAAAGCTACGCTGGCCACACCACCACTCATGTTGTCTGCGGCGATAACAACGGCCAATCGCCAGAGATCTGGGGTAGATGTCGCCAGCCAAGCGTACGTCATATTGGTTACCGCGAGCAGAATTGCGCCCAATAGAAGAATACGCATCACGCCAAACCGTACTGCCAGAATGCCGCCTAACCCGGCACCGATCAGTGTCATTGCCAGACCAAACAGCTTGGCAACGTTGGCAATTTCAGTCTTGGTATAACCCATGTCGATATAAAACGGGCTTGCCATGATGCCAAGTATGTAATCGCTGATCAGGTAGACGGACACCAGCGCAAGAATAATTGCGGCACGTGCACCATTGCGCGAAAAGAATTCTGCAAACGGACCAATCACAGCACCAACAAACCACGCCTCAATCCGCGTGAATAATGAGACACTATTTGGATCGGCGTGCAGCATTCGCGCCATTTTGCGCTCGAGCTCTAGTGTCAATGGCGAGATGATTCGCTTTGGTTCCGTGATTACTAACGTGGTGATGATGCCGACACTCATACAAACGGCCATAACCAGGTAAGCGAATGACCAGGAAACATAATCGGCAAGATAAAGGCTGCCAGCAACCCCGACGATCATTGCGATCCTGTACCCGTAAATGTAGGTCGCGGCCATCGCGCCTTGACGATCTGCATCCACTGCCTCGATACGGTACGCATCAATGGCGATATCCTGGGTTGCAGAGGAAAAAGCAACCAGAAATGCCGCAATGGCGACTTGTGTTAATTGCGTTGCTGGATCGGATGCCGCCATGAACGTCAATCCCACAACGATCATAAATTGCGCAAATAACATCCAGCTGCGGCGCTGGCCCAATTTACGGGTTAGAAACGGTATCTCAAGCCTGTCTACGATAGGTGACCACAATACTTTGAATGCGTAAGCCAGACCAACGGCTGATAGAAATCCAATCGTAGTACGGCTAATTCCAACATCGCGTAACCAAGTGTTAAACGTGGAAAAGACAAGTGGTAATGGCAACCCCGCTGAGAAACCAAGGAACAACATGCCAATCACTCGTCTGTGCAGATAAATGGATAACGCGTCACGCCAGCTGTTTGCTGTAGCAATCACTTCATCAAAATTCCTTCAGTGCCATACGGTATTTCAGGGTTAATGGTGCGTGATCTGAAAATCGTTCTGTCTTGTAGATATCCGCCGACATTGTTCGTTCCCGCAATCCGGGTGTGACCACATGGTAATCAATCCGCCAGCCTACATTTTTGGCCCAGGCCTGACCGCGATTAGACCACCACGTGTACTGGTCCGGCTCCTGATTAACTACACGAAATGCATCAACAAAGCCTGCCGGGCCGAATAGCTCGTCCATCCACGCACGCTCCTCAGGAAGAAAGCCGGAGTTTTTCTGATTTGATCGCCAGTTTTTTATATCAATGTTCTTGTGTGCGATATTCCAGTCGCCACAAATAATATATTCGCGATTACCACGGCGCATTTTTTTTAGCATTGGCATTAACCAATCAAGCACCTCAAACTTGACCTGCTGTCTAGTCTCGCTTGACGAACCGGAAGGCAAGTAGAGTGAAACTACGCTTAGGTTTCCGTAGCGCGCTTCGAGGTAACGACCCTCGTTATCGAATTCTTCGCGTCCAACACCCTCTATTATCTTGTCAGGTTTAACGCGTGAATACAGAGCAACGCCGCTATAACCCGGTTTTACCGCGTCGTGGTAGTAGCAATAGTAGCCCGCTGGCCGAAAAACCGGGTCAGCAAGCTGATGTATTTGTGCCTTGGTTTCCTGCAAACACATGACGTCCGACTTTGCTTTTGCCAACCAATCGAAAAATCCCTTTTTGGCCGCCGCCCTGATCCCGTTTACGTTTACTGAAGTCACTTTCATCGCCGGCCCTTTTCAACACGAGCTGTACCGCAAATGCGTGTATCATACCGAACCGGCAAAAAGACGAAACCGGACACCGGATGCAGGACTTTCAGAAAAGATTTATCAAGTTAGCTTTGGCACAGGACGCGCTAAAGTTCGGTAATTTCTCATTGAAGTCAGGCCGCCAAAGCCCCTATTTCTTCAACGCGGGCGAGTTCAACAGCGGTGATGCGTTATCACGTCTTGGCGCCTGTTACGCCGACGCAATTTTGGCCTTCGAGATTGAGTTTGATGTCTTGTTTGGACCTGCATACAAGGGCATCCCGCTGGCGGTTGCGACAGCTACCGCGTTGGCGCAACACCATGGATTGGATGTTCCGTGGTGCTTCAATCGCAAGGAAGCCAAAAACCACGGAGAAGCTGGCAACCTGGTGGGCGCACCACTAGCCGGCCGCGTGCTTATCGTAGATGATGTTATTACTGCGGGAACCGCGATACGTGAAGCAATCGACATCATTTCGTCCAACGGCGCAACACCAACCGGTATCCTGATTGCGCTCGATAGGCAGGAGCTTGGAAACAGCGGCATTTCTGCGATCCAGGAAATTGAACGTGATTTTTCACTCACTGTTCACAGCATTGTAGGACTGTCCGATCTGATGCAATTCCTGGAAGACAGGCCAGACACGGAAAAAACCCTGCAGGCTGTACGGAAATACCAGCGCGAATATGGCATCGGCAAGGCATGAGATAGCTCGCCGGTCAATGCTATAATTTTTCTCACTTCCGAAAAATACCTGGGCAAGACCATGAAACATGCAACCCGTATCCTGCTTACCGCCGCCATTCTTCTGCTGGCAACTTCGGCACAGGCAGCAAAGATGTACCGCTGGGTAGACAAAGATGGCAACGTTCACTATAGCGACAAGCTTCCACCTGAGGCCTCCCAACAAGAGCGTCAAGTTCTTAACGAACAGGGCGTGACAACCGAAACGCTTGATCGCCAGCTGACTGATGAAGAAATCGCAGAAAAGAATCGTCTCGCCGCAGAGGAAGAAGCGAAGCAATTTGCGCTGGAAGAACGTCGCAAGCACGACGATATGTTGCGCCAGTCATACACAAGTGTGGCCGACATGGAAGAATCTCGTGACGGACGAATCACTGCCATTGAGTCGCAAGTTCTCGTAACCAGCCGAAGTATCGCGACGCTTGAAAAGCGTGTGTCAGAATCGGAGGCGCAAGCCAAGCAGCTGCGTGATTCCGGTAAGGAGGTTCCACAAAACCTGCGGGACCAGATTAACGATACACGTGATGAATTACTGGAAAACCAGAAATCCCTAATGGCTCGGCGCACGGAGCAAGAACAGATTCGTCAACAGTTCGATGAAGACATCGCGCGCTTCAAGGAAATTACGGGTAAGCAATAACAACCTTGCGTTTATAAATAAACCCGGCCTTGGCCGGGTTTATTTATTTATGTCCGGAATGCCCGAAACCGCCACCACCGCGTGCACTTTCTTCGAAGTCGTCAACAATTTCAAATTCGACCTGCACGACCGGCACGATGATCATTTGCGCAATGCGTTCCCCAGGGGCAATCTGGAATGTGTGGTGCCCGCGGTTCCACACCGATACAAACAGCGGACCCTGATAATCAGAATCAATCAGTCCAGTCAGATTTCCCAGTACTATGCCGTGTTTGTGGCCCAGCCCGGAGCGCGGCAGTATCAGGGCGGCATAACCAGGGTCTTCAATGTGAATAGCAACTCCGGTAGGCACCAGCTCCGTATCGCCAGGCTCAAGACTTAGCGTCGACTCGATACATGCCCTGAGATCCAACCCGGCGGATCCTTGCGTTGCAAATTTGGGCAGAGGAATATTCTTTCCTACCCGGGAATCAAGAATCTTCAATTTAATTGATTGCACTGCTTATCCCTGCTTTTCCTTTCTTGCACTTGGAAATCGCAATGCAATCAGGGAAACCAGTTGCCTGGCAACTTCGTCCTTGGGCGCCGGTTCTATTTCCGTACTGCCCCCTTGCCAAAAAACATGCAGAGCATTTACGTCGGTATCAAAACCCCTGCCATCACCAACCAGATTGGCGGCAACGAGGTCGAGATGCTTGCTTTTCAATTTCGCGCGGGCGTGTTTTTCTAGATCGTTGGTTTCTGCGGCAAACCCGACCGTGAAAATGTTTCGTTCGTCCGCGGCCACAGTTTCAAGAATGTCACGCGTTCGTTGTAAGGATAATTCCATGCTGCCGGAATGTTTTTTTATTTTCGTAACCGCTGGCTTGTCTGGGGCGTAATCCGCTACTGCCGCGGTGCCAATGTAAATATTGGTGTTATCCAGTCTCGACACCACAGCGTCGTACATTTCCTGTGCTGTATTAACATCCGTGCGTTCGACACCAGGTGGCGTGGCCAGCATTACTGGGCCGGCCACCAACATTACTTCAGCACCCGCTGCCCGTAATGCCCTGGCAATGGCAAAGCCCATTTTCCCTGAACTGCGATTGCTGATGAAACGCACTGGGTCAATCGGTTCGCGCGTGGGTCCAGCAGTGAGCAGTACGCGCAGTCCGGCTAATAATGGTTCGGATTCTTCGGCGAACAACCAGTCAACAATTTCTGGCGTTTCCAACATGCGTCCAGGCCCGGTCTCACCGCAGGCCTGGTCACCTTCCGCGGGACCGAGAAGTGCAATCTGCCTGGTTTCGAGCAAGGCGCGATTGGCTTGAGTAGCTGCTGCGTTCCACATGACGTGGTTCATGGCCGGGGCAAGTACCAATTTCGCTTCACTGGCAAGGCAAAGCGTGGACAACAGGTCATCCGCTAGACCATGCGCGAGTTTAGCAATGAAGTTTGCAGATGCCGGCGCGACCAACAGCGTGTCCGCCCAGCGAGCCAGCTCAATGTGCCCCATGGCTGCTTCTGCGGCCGGATCCCAAAGTTCGTCCCGAACCGGGTATCCGGTTAATGCCTGGAATGTCATGGGTGTGACAAATCTTTTTGCGCCAGCGGTCATAACCACGCGCACTTCCGCACCGCGCTCAATCAACCGCCTCGCCAGTTCGGCGCTCTTGTAGGCGGCAATCCCACCGGTCACTCCCAGCAGAATTTTTCGCTTGGCGGTTTTTTTTGCCATGAATCCTCCAACGGGGCGTAAGAGTACCGCAGCACCAAAGGCGAAGGTAGCAATGCCTTGCACGATGAATAACAGCCTGTAACAGTAGTCCGGCACAAGGAGGTGAGCATGAGTATTTCCGACTGGCCCGAGGGAGAGCGGCCAAGAGAAAAACTTCAGGAACGTGGGCCCGGAGCATTGTCGAATGCCGAACTGGTAGCCATCCTGTTACGTACGGGAACTCTGGGTCAGACTGCGCTGGACCTGGCGCGTTCGTTGCTCACCCGTTTTGGCAGTTTACGGGGCTTGGCCATGGCAACCCCAAACGAGCTGGCCACCGTGCCGGGCATAGGCCCCGCCAAGCGCGCAAGTCTGGCTGCCCTGGCGGAACTCGCGCGGCGCTACCAGGTAGAATCCATTGAACGCGGCAAGGCGTTTGAGGACCCAAAAGCGGTGCGGGATTTTCTCGCTGGCAAGTTGCGCGATCGCAATAGGGAGATCTTCGGTTGTCTGTTCCTGGATAACCGGCACCGGGTGATTGCCTTTGACGAGCTTTTCCAGGGCGGTCTCGCGTCGACCAATGTGCACGCTGGTGAAGTTGTCCGTCGCGCGCTCCTCTACCAGGCGGCGGCAGTAATTCTGGCCCACAATCGCTTCTTAGAGTCTAATTAACTGTTTTTATTGGCATGGCGTCAGGACAGTAGCACTTGATACCCGCTAAAGTACCCACTTTCTTGTTTCTAGACACGGTCAGCTAGCTTTAACCGGAACTCTACTTCGTACTCGAAAAGATTCACGTTTGGTATTACGGATACAGCAAAGCGAAGTCGCTTACCAATGTCCTTTGCTACGA
>JAZFYH010000242.1:0-3717 GCA_036443475.1 Gammaproteobacteria bacterium
GTCCAGGGAATTCGGGTAATTGGACACAATGCGGTGCCGACCCTGGCCAATTGCAATGACAAAAAGAAATGGCTTGTCTTTGCGCATAAAAATTTGGCCTTCGTCATAGGGAAAGTCCCAGTCAATCTCAACATCTGCCAGGCTGAACTGGTCGGAATAACGTTCACCGGCAAACTCGATGCCCGCAAGCTGTCGAACTTTGGAATGCAGGCCGTCTGCGCCAAGCACAAACCCAGTATTGAATTGCAACGGCTCCTGGTTTTCTCTTTCAGCTGTAGCGAGAACGCCTTGCCCGGTTTTTTCGATAGCAGTTAGCGTGGCACCACGCTCAACCTGAACGCCGGCTTCATTCAGAACATTTTCCAATATCTGTTCGGTTTCATTTTGTGGCAAAGCGAGCATGAAATTGAATCGATGCTGCATGCGTGAAAAATCCACGCTGGCCAGTTTTCTGCCTTCGAAGTACTGGTTTATGCGAC
This sequence comes from Gammaproteobacteria bacterium, assembly GCA_036443475.1. Classification (GTDB taxonomy): domain Bacteria; phylum Pseudomonadota; class Gammaproteobacteria; order Natronospirales; family JAZFYH01; genus JAZFYH01. The sequence continues at coordinate 480 of JAZFYH010000242.1, forward strand.
GAATGCGTGTGCCAGCCGCAAGCAGTTTTTCAGTGGCCCCGGAAGGTTCCAGCAGTTCCAGGCTCCGGGCATTGATAGCGACAGCGTTACTGGTACGGGAGGATTCGAGTTCCTTTTCGATGATTTTCAGTGATACCTGGCGCCGCCTGAGTTCAAGCGCGCCGGCTAATCCAACGGGCCCGGCACCAACAACCAGAACCTGGCAAATATACGGTGCGACCATGCTTTCCCCCGTTCTCCATCCGCAGGAGCAAGTGTAAACAGCTCACTGCTTCAGGCCAACAGCATGAAAGACCTAAATATTTTTATTTCAATTGTTTAAGATGATTTTTAAAAGCAGTTTCGACTCTATCAGCTTGATCCAAATCCACGGTCGAGAGCCAGAACCCACAATGTGTGTCCTCCGCACCCGGCTCGAGCTCAATCAGCAACAGGGCACGGTTCAGAGCAGGAATTTCAAGTCCCAATGTGCGCCCCGCAAAGTGAGTACGAATTATCGCTTCGTACACCTGCTCTGAATCGAACGCCAGCTCGCAGCTTGCTCCAACCATAAGTTCTGCGGGTACGGTGGAAAATAACCCTGCCGCAACCGAAAACAGTCGGGCCCAGGCGTCTTCCCGCCTGCCTTGCAGCAAAACTCGCTCACTGGCCACCTGGCGTATGGCGCCCAGATGATTTTCCAGGTAATGCTTGAGGTGATAGATGAAGTAGGCCCAGCCGCCGGAAAGACCTTCAATCTCATTGTCCCAACTGGCGCCATCGCCAAACCCCGAATGCACGAGCCGTACTGTGGTCTGGCCTTTTTCCGTACTGATGTAAAAATCCACCGCTAGGCGAACTTTTTCCCCAGATCTCTCGTATTCATCCAACCAGCTGACGTGGGCGTTCTCCTCCCAAGCACCAATCTGGCTCTCCCACGCCATGCCCTCGCCGAAAGACAGCCAGACACTGCCTCCAGGGCCGGGATTATTGACCTTGGCATCCCGGGCAGAACCAATTGCGGATGCCCTCGCCGGTGGTCAGGGCCTTCCAGACTTCTTCGATGGGTGCATCGATGGTAATGGCGAACTTAATCTGACGACTGGATTTGTCAGTCATTACTGAGTCCTTTTGTATATTATTCAATTGGTTAATTGAACTTCTTTACTGGTTTTATCACTTTCCGGTGTCTCCAGTACCACTGGGTAACCCAGCAGGACCAATCGGTGCAACCGACCCACTTCGCTTTCATCGTCGTGATATTTATGTACCAGAGACGTCACCGCCTGGGTAAGTTCATCGGTGAAGGCTGCCCGCTCCTGGCTTGAACGAAAGCGGATATCAGATTGCAGGGTCAAGGTGCCCAGTTTTTTGTCGGCTTGGGCCGCCATAATCTGGGCCTGACTGACTTCGCGCGCTGTATGACTCGCAACAGCCACCAAGTAAGTGCTGGAAAAACGGTCTTTCACCGCTGCCGGCGTCACCCCAAGTTCACCAAGAATTTCCGGGTCGATCAGGAAGTGTCCAGCGATCGTACGCACCACCCGCTCCATGCAGTTGCCTCGTTTTCTGTCGCCAACATGGTGTAACAGCCCCGTTTTCTCCAATGTTTTGACGTGGTAGGCCGCCCTTTGGCGTGCCATGCCCAGACGACGTGAGACGCCTGCAGCGGTACCAGGTTCTTTGAGTAACTCCAGAATTCTTATCCGTATTGGATCCATGAGCGCAGCGGCCTGCTGCGGCTCTCGGATGATGGTGACCTGCGCGTGTTCAATGGCACTCACGGGTTAAACTCCCACTAAATTCATGCACTATATTCTAGATAGTAAAATATTATTGTCAAGATAATATTATGTTTCTATGTTTCACGAAACTTATGTACTACATTTACTAATTGTACTAACTTATTGTATATATTACATTTCTAAATTCTTTTTTATCAATAAATGATAGTTGTTGCATTATTGCAACAATAAAATTGAGGTGCAGCAAGGACTTACTGTGATCGGAACCCGGAAATTACTGTGATAGACGTTGTGGCGTGTTAAACGTTAATTCTCGGTCTCAAACCCGGCATCGATCATATCCACCAGGCCGCCCATATTGATGACATTGGTGTACCCCAAGCTCTGCAGCGTGTCCTGGGCCCGTCTGGCGCGCATTCCAACTGCACAATAGACAAGAATTTGACGATTTTGTCTGTGGTGACCTTCCCTATCGACTCATCCACGTCCCGGTAATAGATATTAAGCGCGTTCAACACATGCTCATCTTTGTACTCACCCGTGGTCCGGACATCCAGTATCACCACGTCCTGATCGAAATTGGCCGGTAAGGGGTCCTTGATATGTCCGTGATGCCCATGTTGCGCCACAGCGGTCATGGAAAGACCAACGAGCAAAGATAACAGCCAGAATCTGAAACGCATGACACCGCCCTCCGCAGAAGATCTAAGCGTTCGATTTTGACGCACCGGGGTATCAAAATGCAGCAGTTTTTCCAGTCCCTGGCGCGAATCGAGGCCGGGTTGGCAGTTTTGGCTATCGAACTTCGTGAAAACCTGCAGTGTCGTAAGCGGGGGTTGGCGGCGTCACGGATGAGCATCCACCAGGTAAAAAGAACCCGCCTGCTGGCGGGTTAAAAGAGCATTTCCAGTGCCATGACTCGCTGCCATTGCGGCAGGCTTGGGGGTTTACTGCAAGAATTCAGTACATGGGTGATTGTATGAAGTGATTCATATGACCCGCATAAGATTTGCCTCTAAAATCACCTGGTTCCTCAGTACGCAATTTGGAGACCTGCAATGAATTACCACAAGTTTTTCCTGTTGTTGGCAATCCTGCCACTGACCGTGCTGGCCGATACGCTGCTTGTCGGCAATAAAGCACAAAACACCCTCAGCCTTGTGGATTTGAATAGTGGTGAGGTGGTTAAGGTGTTGCCGACCGGTAAAGGTCCACACGAAGTTGACGTGTCACCCGATGGAAAAACTGCAGTTGTTGCAAATTACGGTGTGGCCGGAGCACGTGGCAATTCATTAACGGTTGTTGACGTTGAACAGGGCAAAGTTTCTCGCACGATTGACCTGGGCGAACACACCGCTCCGCACGGCATTGTCTGGATGCATGATAACGAACATGTTGTTGTGACCACAGAGGGCAGTGGTGAAATTATCAAAGTACATGTGCAAAGTGGTGGAGTAGTACTGGCGTTGAAAACCGGTCAGGACACATCACACATGGTTGCGCTTACCTCCGAT
>JAZFYH010000243.1:0-3803 GCA_036443475.1 Gammaproteobacteria bacterium
CTGCAATTGCCCGTCACAACCAGGGACGTTCATTCACGTTAGCGTCGCATTCGCTTCTGTCGTTACGCAAATCCTTGGGGGGAAATCAAACCGATTACTCTGGTTCCTGCTTGTATAGCGGATGTAGAACCAGGCGATGCAGAATTTGGTCCTCGGCATTCTGGAACCCGCGCACCCCCACCTCCATAGAGACATGCTCGCCTCTGGGCTGATCCCGATAGCTTCCGAACAGGCGGTCCCACCAGGGGAAGTTAAAGCCGAAATTGCTGTTGGTTTCCTCGGCAATCACTGAATGGTGCAGTCGGTGCATATCGGGAGTAACCAGAAACAGTCGCAGGAATTTGTCTGCCCGGGGTGTGATAAAGATGTTCCCGTGGTTAAACATGGATGTCACGTTGAGAATCACTTCAGACATCAGCACAGCGATAGCAGGAGGTCCTAGCAGAACTACCACCAACAATTTGATGAGCATGGAAAGAATGATAGATACCGGGTGAAAGCGTATTCCCGTAGAGACGTCAAAATCCGGGTCGGCATGGTGCATGCGGTGTAATCGCCACAAAACCGGTACCCAATGGTAAAGGCGGTGTTGCCAATAAATTGCGAAATCAAATGCGAGCATGAATACGGGAATACTAAGCGGCGCCGGCACCTCAAGCACGTTAAATAGCCCCCAGTTTCTTTCGTCCGCCAGCACCGCAACGCCGACTGCCATTACCGGAAACACCAGCGAAAGCAACACAGTGTTCACGACGCTGATTAGCCAGTTGTTAGTCCAGCGCAAGAGCTTGGAAATCGAGAGTGGGCGACGTGGTTTGAAAATTTCCCAACTTGCCACCAACAGCACGATCATCAGTAGTGCGGTTAACCGCACTACAAATTGATTATCAATAATGGGTGAGAGCATGAGTAACCGCGGGGATCGTCAAGATAACAAGATATCCAATAACCTTGGGCACAACGTATTCCGAATCCAATGGCATGACTTGACTTGCGTGGGAGGACTGGTAAATGACCATCGCGTCGAGCAAGGTATTTTAATACCACGACACCCGCAATCAGTCACTGGCCGACAAAACACCGAAGGCGTTCGCAACAGAGCAACAGGAGGCCGGAATTCTCTACCAAGGCGTGTCTTGATTTTGGGGATGAGGTCAACTGGTTGGAATATTTACTTTTAAACTGTCCATTTGACGGGGAAGCTTACGGGCGCACTTGACCTCGCGTTCATTAGGCACCTACTGCATCTACAAACAATCCTTCACCAACTCTATCGAATCCAGCGGTTCCAGCGGTTCGGTCAGCCGCACAAAACGCTGTTGACCTGCTCCTGTAAATTTAATCCATTGTGAGAGTTGCTTTTTTCGCTTTATTTAAAAGATGAGGAGAGTAACTCATGCAAAAGGTACTCTACCCATATCTTTACTCAAGGTTGTTTGGCTTGATAGAGTGTTTTTACCTCTGTTTCACTCAACGCGCGTTTATACAACCTGAGCTCATCAATGATGCCTTTGACATAAATCACCGATGAGGCGTACAAATCAGTTCCAATGAATAGTTCGAAATGGCTTTTGGAGGTGTCACTGCGTGAGGCAAAATCTTTCTCGCCTGCAAGTTGACCATTTATATACACGCGCAAAACTCTGCCATCACTGACACCAACCAAATGATGCCATTGCTCGGGCTCTAGTGTTATCTCGCTATCCAAGCACCGGTGCGGCAAACTGACATCTACGGGTTGAACACAAATTTCAACCAAATCACGAATAAGCCACATTCCGTATCGCGAATGTCCATCCTGGTCTGGATCACTTTTTTCCACTAGGGAGTACCAATCTTTTTGGCTATCCTGAGTTTTGTGGTAAAGCCAGAGCGCGATCGACATTTCGAAGGCTACGTCAAGGCTTTTTGTCCCGGCAATTGATATATAGTCATCCACACCATCGAGCGCGTAAGCGCCTGCTGGCTTTCCCAATCTATCTGCTACAAATTCTCCGCCGTGTACAGTACCGTGGTTGCCGTAACCGCTTGAATCTTTTGCCGAGCCATTGAAAGGGTAATAGGCGGCCAAACCGGTAGTGTCAATCACATCTTTAGATATAGCTGAAGATTGCTCGCCTGCGGTCGCGGCTGGTGTGGCCGTATCAGGAGATACGGTTGGTTGAGAGGAGCAGGCTGCAAGGATAAGGCCGGTGCTTAGAAAAATAATATATCGGATTCGTCTCATTAATATGTCTGTTTTTTTGGGCATGTTTGCAATACCTTTGTGTATCAGTCTATTGAGTTCTAGCACTTGTTTATTTACCCCTCTGGCATAGTTAGATATAAAAAAATACATAACTTTTTCAATGCCGGGTTTTATATTTGCAATTTGATCCTCATGGTAACTTAGGTGCTAGTCAAATTTATCTTTCCATGAGGTGAAATATTGACCGATTGAGAATAGGAAGTATAAACGCACCTCTCATCCTTTCACCCGCCCGGTCCCCGGCGAAGAATGCGCGGGGGCATACCAGCACGCCTGGCCGCGTGGCTCAAATCCGGGCCACTTCGCACCCCTCTCCCTGTACTCCCCTCCTCGTCACCGCCTCGCGCGACCATCCGCGCAGCCGATCGCCTGCCCGGGCATCGAGCCCACGGCATCAGGGGGAAACGCGGTTGAACCGGTGGCGCTGCGCGCAGCGCTTCAGCTAAAAACGGGGGGATTAACTTGGCATGACAATTCAATATATCCGACAGGGCAAACCCAATCGGAATGTTTATATCGAACGTATCAATCGCACTTATCGCAAAGGTTGCTCGACCAGCATCTATTTGCCACGCTAGATGATGTGCATGAGGTCACTTACTGGGGTAGATGATCGAATACGACGAAAGCGGTCATTCGGTCACTGTGAAACGTATTGGTGCAAAAGGTCGCAATCGGCCACTAGCCAACATTCGTTCCTGGCTCGGGAACTGCGCAGTCGAAGTCCTGGAGCTCAATGTCACGTAATCGGGCCCAACGTCTCGATCCTACACCCGGTTCCACGAACGTACCTCGATCGAAATATGGGGGTCAGAAATGCAACGGTCAATCGCATGCTAGAAGTGGTTCGAGCCGTTCTCAGGAAATGCATGAACGAATGGGAATGGCTGGATCGGGCACCGTCGATACGCATGCTGAAGGAACCAACGAGACGAATTCGGTTCTTGACGCATGACGAAGCACGGCGGCTTCTCGCAGCATTACCGGAGCACTTGGCAGACATGGCGGCTTTTTCCCTGGCGACAGGTTTACGTCGGGCGAACGTCACCGGTTTGCAGTGGTTGCAGGTGGATTTGGTGCGTCGATGGTCGTGGATTCACCCTGATCAGGCAAAAGCTCGGAGAGCGATACCGGTGCCGTTGAATCGCGACGCCGTGGTGGTGATCCGCGAACAGATCGGGAAACATCCGACGCACGTGTTTAGCTTCAAAGGCAGGCCCATTACACAGGTCAGTACGAAGGCCTGGTACGCAGCGCTTCAGAGAGCGGGAATTGAAAACTTCCGCTTGCATGACCTGAGGCATACATGGGCCAGTTGGCACGTGCAAGAAGGCACACCGTTATTCGCCTTGCAAGAAATGGGCGGTTGGGAAAGTCCGGAGAAGGTGAGGCGCTATGCGCACCTCTCGGCTGAACATCTTGCCCCGTACGCAGATCGCTTATGCGCCCTGCGGGAAGTGGATGCCAATGGCACGAATCTGTCACAGGGCACCAACAAAAAAGGGGCGCATAGTGCAACCCCTTCATTTGTTTGGCACGCCCGGAGGGATTCGAA
>JAZFYH010000244.1:0-3782 GCA_036443475.1 Gammaproteobacteria bacterium
CCTTGCTCACCTTGCTGCTTCGCAGCCCCGCTACCTGGCCTCAAATTGAACTGTAAATTTTATCTCGTTTCTTATGGCTGACTGAAAATGGATTTTCAGTCCTTGCTTACCTTGGCGCTTCGCAGCCCCACCATCCTGGCCTCAATTTGAGTCGCTAACAAACCCTCTTTTTCTATCGGATGACAAAAGCCGGAACTTCAGTCCTCGCCTACCTTGCCGCTTCGCAGCCCCGCTACCTGGCCTTAGATTGAACTGCAAATTCTATCTCGTTTCTTGCGGCTGAATGAAAGTGGATTTTCAGTCCTTGCTTACCTTGCTGCTTCGCGCCCCCGCCAACCTGTCCGTATTGCTAAGCGGGACCTTTTAGCCCCTGCACACCCTGCCGCTACGCCCCGCGCTACCCGGCCTGGCGCGAAAGGCGGGTATTAAACCGACCGGCTGCGACGCAGTCAAGCACAACCCAGATAGGGTCATAATCTCGCTTTTTTGACACCGCACAAAGCGCCCGGCTACCCTTCGTTTACGCTCATTGAATACCGGGAAACCATGAGTTCAACCGCCCACCAGTCAGTGGACGGCGTGGCAGGAATCCGTACCCTGTACCGCCAGACCCGGCAGACTTCCCTTGCGATTTGTGACCCGTTGCAGGACGAGGACTTCGTGGTCCAATCCATGCTTGAGGTTAGTCCAACCAAGTGGCATCTCGCACACACCAGTTGGTTTTTCGAAAACTTCCTGCTTAAACCGCGTCTACCAGACTATCGGGAATTCAATAAGCAATTCGGGTTCCTGTTCAATTCCTATTACTACACGGTAGGCAGCATGCACCAACGTGCTGAACGCGGCATGCTGACGCGCCCAACGGTTGCTGAAACCCGCCAGTACCGTGCACACGTTGATGAGCACATGGAACAGCTGCTGGAAAAGCACGGCGAGGAAGCAACGATTCGTGATCTCATCGTGCTGGGTATTAATCACGAGCAGCAGCACCAGGAACTCATGCTTACCGATATCAAGCACGTGTTCTCGCGAAACCCGCTACTGCCGGCATACAGTCAGCCAAATCCGTCACCGTTTTCCGCACCGACAGAACTTACATTTATCTCCGGTAAGAAAGGCGTCGTGGAAATCGGCTACAACGAAAATAGCTTCTGTTTCGACAACGAAAAACCCCGGCATCAGCAAGTTCTCATACCGCATGCGCTGGCTAACCGTCTGGTGACCAACGGCGAGTACCGAGAATTTATCCAGGACGGTGGCTACACAACGACAGAGTTATGGTTGTCGGATGGCTGGGCAACAATTTGCGAGCAGAATTGGTCGCGCCCTTTGTATTGGATGGAAGACCTGCAACAGGAATTTACTTTGAGCGGGCTGCGACCTTTGAATGACAACGAGCCAGTCTGCCACGTCAGCTATTTTGAAGCCGATGCCTTTGCGCGCTGGTCGGGGTATCGCCTGCCTACGGAAGCGGAATGGGAGACGGCGGCAACGGGAACTGAAGTTTCAGGCAACTTCCTGGGAACGGGTCAGTTCCATCCAACCAGCAACACGGCCGGTAAAGGACTGCAACAATTGTTTGGAGACACCTGGGAATGGACGCAAAGCCCCTATGTCTGCTACCCGGGTTACAAACTACCGCAAGGGCCTACTAGCGAATACAACGGCAAGTTCATGTGCAACCAGTGGGTGCTGCGCGGCGGCTCTTGCGTCACTCCGGATGGTCATGCGCGTTTAACTTACCGGAATTTCTTCTACGCCCATGATCGCTGGCAATTCACCGGAATACGGCTTGCGAAAGACTGTTCCTGACAAGAACTTCATGAAACCATCCAAGATAAAGTTGCTGGATTACCATCCGCAAAAAGCTGACATGCGCACCGATGTTCTTTACGGGCTCCGAAGTAAGCCAAAGTGGGCCTCATCGATGTACTTTTATGATGAGCGGGGTTCGCATCTGTTTGACCAGATTACTGAGCTGCCCGAGTACTACCCAACCCGTACCGAGATCGGGATCATGCAACGGCACGCAGCGGAAATGTGTCAGGTGCTGGGCAAAAACGTGATGCTGGTTGAACTTGGTAGTGGCAGCGCTCAGAAAGTCGGCAAGTTGCTCGATCAATTGGATGAAATTTCCGCCTACGTGCCGATCGAGATATCCCGCGAACACCTCATTAACAGCGCCGAACGCTTGCAGGAGGAGTACCCAAACCTGGAGATTTTGCCTGTGTGCGCAGATTTTACCGCCGAATTCGACCTACCCGAGCCGGCCATCACGCCGCAGCGCGTGGTTGTGTACTTTCCTGGCTCAACCATCGGCAACTTTGACCCGCCGGACGCTCTGACGCTGCTTAAGAATTGCGCCAGGTTGGCTGGTGGAAACGGTGGCATGTTGATTGGTGTTGATCTACGCAAGAATCCCGACGTAATCACGCCTGCCTATAACGACAACGCCGGGGTGACGGCGGCATTTAATATGAACCTGTTGGAACGCCTGAACCGTGAACTGGGCACGAACTTTGACCTCGAAAAATTTCACCACGAGGCCGTTTGGAACGACGACGAATCAAGAATCGAGATGTATCTGATCAGTGACACAGATCAGCAGGTAACCATGGGTGACGAAGTGATCGCATTCAAACAGGGTGAACGTATTAATACTGAAAGCAGTTACAAGTTTTCCCGTGAACGCTTCGCCGCGCTCGCCAAGGAAGCCGGGTTCTCGGTCAACAAGGTCTGGACGGATGAATGCGACTGGTTTTCTGTGCAGTACCTGGAAACCGTCGCCTGAATAGTTCCAGACATTCACTACCATTTTACGAACGGCTTGTTGATTTCAACTCGGCAGCTGGCCCAAGCGAATTTTTTATTTTCTAGTAATCAAACGATAACGAGATCAATCAATCATGATCCTTGGGGGCCACGTAACCCTCTGGCGTCGCGGAACCTTCGCCGAACAGAAACTTTTCCATTTCACCTTCCAGGAACTTGCGCCCCTTTGGATCAATGAGAGTTATTCGGTTTTCGTTGATGAGCATGGTCTGGTGTGCGACCCAGCGCTGCCAGCCCTGTTTGGACACATTGTCGTAAATGCGTTTCCCCAGCTCGCCCGGGTAGGGTTGAAAATCCAACCCCTCGGCTTCCTGCTTGAGCACGACACAATTGACTGTCCGCGTCACGGTTACTCCCGCCTATCCCGTTCCAGTGTGTTGAGCAATTTCTTCACCGGTGCAGCCAGTCCGACTGGCTGATTATCCGCACTGGTATACCAGAGCCATGAATCGTCATCCATGACCAGCGCGCTGACCTGACTCGCTTCAACCAGTATTGGTTGCACGTCGAGATGAAAGTGACTGAAGGTGTGTCTGAAGGCAGGCAGTGGCTGCATTGCAGACTTTGCGTCACCAAAGCGTTGCCGTAGCCAGTCTTCGACATTTCTGTCATTCGGCAGTTGGGGGAAACTCCATAGACCGCCCCAGATACCGTTAACCGGGCGCCGTTCCAGCAGGTATCCCTGTTGGTTCCGGATCACCAGCATCTGAGTTGAACATACCGGTTTTTCCCTGCGCGGTCTCCTGCCCGGATATTGCTGTGGGTCTCCAGACAAAAATGCTACGCAAGTGGAATGCAACGGACATTCAATGCAAAGCGGATGCGTGCGTCGGCAGATGGTGGCGCCGATGTCCATAATGCCCTGCGTATATGCGGCTACATCGGTTTCTGGCAACAGACGCTGTGCCACTTTCCATAACTTGTTTTCAATTTGGCGTTCACCCGGCCAT
>JAZFYH010000245.1:0-2544 GCA_036443475.1 Gammaproteobacteria bacterium
GGGGTTTCGCATGGATTATAATAGGACTAAAATAGTCCTTTTTAACGGGAAGCCCATTAAATGTTGAGACTCAGCAAGCTTACGGATTATGGCACAGTCGTGCTGGCAGGCATGGCTCGAGCGCCGGAGCAAACCCATACGGCTGCCAAATTGGCTGAAACCACCTACTTGCCTGCAGCCACGGTGAGCAAACTGCTCAAACTGCTCACGCGTGGCAAAGTCCTTAATTCACGGCGTGGTGCCCGGGGCGGCTACAGGCTTGCCCGCCCGCCACGCGACATCACTGCGGTTGAGATGATAGATGCCATTGAGGGGCCGTTCAGCATTACGGAATGCTCCAGTCATCCAGGTATGTGTGGCCTGGAGCCCGTTTGCGCCGTGAGCCACAACTGGCAGCGCATCAACCTCTCCATCCGGGATGCATTGCGTGATGTCACGTTGGAGACACTGGCGCGACCCATTGCCGTCCCGCTTACCCGGATCGGAGCGAACCAGATTGCCGGTCTTACCCAGAGCAAGGACAAGAACTGACATGTCACGCAATCAACAAGAAGTCGATAAACTGGTCCGTAAGGAATACCAACATGGGTTCGTCACCGACATCGAATCAGACACGCTACCACCGGGTCTCGATGAAGATGTGATCCGCAGTATCTCCCGCATTAAGAAAGAACCGGCATTCCTGCTCGAGTTCCGGCTGAAGTCTTACAAGCACTGGCTGACCATGCAAGAGCCGAATTGGGCACATGTACATCACAATGCAATCGATTACCAGGCAATTTCGTATTATTCGGCACCCAAGCAAGACGAAAACGCGCCCAAGAGTCTTGACGAAGTCGATCCCAAACTCCTCGAGACCTACGAGAAGCTTGGCGTACCATTACACGAGCGTGCGCGACTTGCTGGCGTTGCTGTTGATGCTGTCTTTGACAGCGTATCGGTGGCAACGACGTTCAAGGAAAAACTTTCCGAAGCGGGCGTTATCTTCGGCTCGTTTAGTGATGCCGTCCAGGAGCATCCCGAAATCGTCGAGCAGTATCTTGGAAGCGTTGTGCCCTACCGCGACAATTTCTTTGCGACGCTGAATTCAGCAGTCTTTACAGATGGATCATTTGTCTATATTCCGAAGGGCGTGCGTTGCCCAATGGAATTGTCAACGTATTTTCGGATCAACGCTGCCAACACTGGCCAATTTGAACGGACCTTGATTATTGCGGATGAAGGCAGTCACGTGAGTTATCTCGAAGGTTGTACAGCGCCCATGCGTGACGAAAACCAATTGCATGCTGCCGTGGTTGAGCTGATTGCACTGGAAAACGCTGAGATCAAGTATTCAACTGTCCAGAATTGGTATCCCGGTGACGAAAACGGTGTAGGTGGCATTTACAATTTTGTTACCAAGCGCGGCGATTGCCGCGGCGCCAATTCAAAAATCTCCTGGACGCAGGTCGAAACCGGTTCGGCGATTACCTGGAAATACCCAAGTTGCATTCTGCGTGGCGAGAACTCGGTTGGAAAATTCTATTCCGTTGCCTTAACCAACAATTACCAGCAGGCTGACACCGGCACGAAGATGATCCATATAGGCAAAAATACGCGTAGTACAATTATTTCCAAAGGAATTTCAGCGGGGCATGGGCAAAATGCGTACCGAGGCCTGGTGCGCGTTGCACCGACCGCCAAGAACGCACGCAACTATACACAGTGCGATTCTTTGCTGATTGGCGATAAGGGTGGGGCGCATACCATTCCGTACATGGAAATCAGGAACGCCTCAACGCAAGTAGAGCACGAGGCCACGACATCCAAGATTAGCGAGGATCAGCTGTTTTATCTCAAGCAACGAGGCATCGATGAGGAAGACGCGGTGAACATGATTGTGATCGGTTTCTGCAAGGACGTATTCAAGGAACTGCCCATGGAATTTGCCGTGGAAGCGCAGAACTTGCTGGCTGTGTCACTGGAAGGTGCGGTGGGATGAGCGTAAATGGAGAAAAAGCAATGCTGAGCATTAACAACCTGCACGTACAGGTTGACGGCAAGAATATCCTGCAGGGCCTGAGTCTGAAAGTTGGCCGTGGCGAGGTACATGCCATCATGGGTCCCAATGGCTCGGGCAAAAGCACCCTCGCCCATGTGCTTGCGGGACGCAATGGCTACGAAATAACAGACGGCAGCGTGACTTACAACGGCAAAGCCCTGCTCGACATGCCGCCCGAAGAACGTGCCCGCGAGGGTGTATTTCTGGCGTTCCAATACCCAGTTGAAATTCCGGGCGTGAAAAATGTTTACCTGCTCAAGTCAGGCCTTAATGCTATCCGCAAACACCGTGGCGAAGCGGAACTGGATGCAGCCGATTTCCTGGAACTAGTGCAAGGCAAGGTTGAGGCCATGCAAATGGGACCGGATTATTTGTCACGTGGTGTCAACGAAGGATTCTCGGGTGGTGAGAAGAAACGAAACGAAATCATGCAATTGCTGGTGCTTGAACCGCAACTCGCAATTCTCGATGAAACCGATTCCGGCCTGGACATCGACGCTATG
>JAZFYH010000246.1:0-13170 GCA_036443475.1 Gammaproteobacteria bacterium
GCGCAGATCCCGACCCACGCGATGACATTTACGCACTGGCCTGTGTTGCCTACGAATTATTAACCGGCAAACACCCGTTTAATAAGCTGTCTGCGCCCAAGGTCCTTGAAAAGGGCCTCTCACCGGCGCCTATCAACAAACCTGGATTCAACAAGCGCCAAAACAAAGCCTTGATGCGTGCACTTGCGCTCAAACGTGAGGACCGCACACCCAACATTGATGAATTCTGGGACGGTCTGAAGTTCAAGAAGAGCTATAAAGTACAAATCGCTGGCGGCAGCATTGCCGCAGTGCTACTTATTGGCTCATTGTCTTATACGCCCATCAAAGAAACTATCGAAGACAACCGCAACGACAAAATCATCGTACAGATGCAGGCCGCGTCTGCGGATGTACCATCACTGTTGCAAGGAATTACGGCGTTCGACACACGCTCCTATCGCAACATCCTTGAAGGTGCAAAAACCGAGGTTATCGGTCACTACCAGGGTGAAGCGCTTGCACAAATCGATGCAAACCAGAACAAGTACGATTATCCGGGCGCATTCCGTTCTATTGATCAAGTTGAAAAATTCTACCCGGACTCCGCGCAGATTGGTGGCATCCGCAGCAATGTCCAAGATAGGCTGAATACACTCATCAGCGAAGAAACAACCAAGTTTGACCAGTTCCTAGAAGAAACGCGGCTTATGCCACTTGCAGACGAAGAGGATATTACCGATATCATCGCCCGTCTGCGTCAGGCTGACCCTCAGAATACATTGCTTACTGACGCGCGCCTGACTAAGGCTTACGCCGACATGGCGGAGCTGGCCCAAAATGCCAACAACTTCCAGCGGGCAAATGAAATATTAATCGTAAGCCTCGATTTCGCACCAAATGATGCTTCGCTGCTGAATCTGGATGACCAGGTCAAACGCGAATTGCAACGCCAGGCCGACCAGCAATTGGTCGCACAGTTGAAATCTGACCTGCAACAGGCGCGCGGTAACCTGAACACCTTAGCGGACTATGAAGCGATCAAGGATCAAATGATTCAACTCGCCGAGTTGCGCCCGGACGACAGGCTGCTGGTAAGCATGACGGGTCCACTACGCAACACGATAAGCGGCGCACTGAGTAATCATGTTCAGGCTAGTGAGTTTCCGCAGGCCGACGCTCTATTATTCAGTTTTGCCCGATTGTTTACCGTTTCTCAACTTACAACCTTGCGTGACAATATTTCACGGGCCGAAGTTGAAGCGGGTTATCAACCTACAAATTTAAGCGCGCAACTTGCGCAGCTTGACCAACGACGCCAAGCAATTGAAGGCCTCCTGGCCGATGCAAAATACTCAACGGAATGGAACAGCGATCTACTCCAGAATTTCAAGGAAACCATTGCCCTGCTCCGCCCGGGCAATACCTGGTTTGACACGACTCGACAAGCGATTGCCACAGCCTACGTGACACAGGCACATCAGCTGGTAGAAGCGGACCGCTTTAACAGTGCCCAGCAGTTACTGGATACCGGTGAGGATTTTTATCCCGGCTTGGCCGAATTTGATGCCGAACGTCAATTGCTCGCAACCGCAAAACAAGAGTTCCAACGCGAACAGGCCGAACAGCTACGATTGGCTGGACTTGAAGCGCTCAAGAACAAGGTGCGCGTGCAGGTTAATGCTGGCGAATTGACCAATGCCGTGCGCAGCTTTGAATCGCTCAAGTCTGAACTACCGCCGAATGATGAATTCATAACGGCAGTGGGTCCGCAACTAATTGGTGACGGATTCCTGCGCCAGGCGGATGCACAGGCGAATCGCAACAATTTCTCGGCGGCCTTGACCCTTGTTCGACGTGGTTTGGAAATCGCGCCGAATTCCCAGGGACTGAGTGATGCACGTGATGCCTACCGTGGCCAAGCATCCCGCCAGGAACTGCAGGAACTGGCGTCGAATATCACGATGAACAACATAAACCAGTTACCCGTAAAACTGCGTGAAGTACAGCAGCTGAATCCGCAGGATCGCAGCGCAGTTCAGACGGAAGCCATTCGACTGCTGGCAACACGCATTAAGAATCTGGAATCGACTGATGTGGTACAGGCGAATGAATTACTCGAGGCGGCAAAGAATATATTTACAAACAATCGCACCCTGGGATCGGTCACGTTGCGACAACCGCCACGGCCATGTGACGATTGCCAACGCGCCAGAACGATTATTGCCGAATTCAAGTTAACCGAAGCTGAACAGCTGCTGGCTAGCGCTGAACAGAAACAACCAGGTCATGAGCAAATCGCGGCTGTTATGCGTGAACTGACGCAGGCAAAAGCAAATGCCACCCAGTATTACCAGGCATTCCAGCAGTTCCTGCGTGCCGGTCAAAAGAACCAGGCCAAACCTTATCTGGACCAGGCCATCAAGCTCTGGAACGACAATCCGGATTACACGGCGGCCATGCGTACAAATTTCACCAGTACCGTCGTGGCAACGCGTGCTGCCGGTGAAGGTCGTCCATGTACGGCCAGCCTAGCCGGCTATGGTCGTAGCGGTCGCGCGGAGTGCTATGACATGATTAATGGTTCCCGCGGACCTTCACTTGTCGTGATACCGGGCGGCAGCCGCGTGAGCACTCAGTATGCAATCGGTAAATACGAGATTTCGGTGGCTGAGTTTAATGCATTTTGCACGGCTTCCGGACAGTGCCAAGCGCTATCCACTGACGCCAAAATGCCAGCCACTAATGTGTCTTTCAGTCAGGCACAGGCTTATGCCGCCTGGCTTTCCAACGAAACAGGCAAGCAGTATCGAATACCTAGCGAAGCAGAATGGCTGCACGCTGCAAGTGCCAATAACACGGACACCAACCGTGATTTCAACTGCCGTGTCACCCAAGGTGACCAGGGACTCAAGGGACTAGCAATGCTCGAAATTCGGGCGGGACGCGCCAATCCCTGGGGAGTCACCAACTATGTGGGTAACGCGCAGGAATTCATCAGCGCATCCTCGGGCCTGACCGCCAGGGGCGGCGCGTTCCAGGATAGCCTGTCCAACTGCACCATAGATCTTGCGAAGTCCCATAGTGGCTCGCCTGATCCGCTGACGGGTTTCAGGGTAGCAAGGGACCTTGATTAAACAAGTTGGGATCAGATGACGATGAAGTCCTCCCAACTACGCGACCTTGCCCGGGAATTTTCATCCGGCAAGATCTCCGAAGATGATTACCATGCCCGCCGACGTAAGCTCATTGACGGCATCGTCGCGGGTGGCATTGCTATTCAGTATCGGGAAATCAAGCCGGTAACGGCGTTCGCAAAACCGCTTAAGAATCAAAAATTGATCTTCGCCGGGGCGGCCGCGCTTATGGTTGTCCTTGTTGTCTCCGTGGTTGCCTTAATACCATCCCGTGAACCGCCTGTTGTGGCAGTACGTGCCGCCCCTGAACCTTCTCCCGCGGAACTGGCCATAAAGGGCTTTCTGGGCACCGACGACTGGTCGGAGGAAAGTCTGACTACTTTCGAAACAGACTGGTCAAGTTTTTCTGAATTTCACAAGGAAGCGGTTCGACGCACGCCTGGATTTAGCCGCCTTGAAACCCAGTTGCGAAACCGCGTCAAAGAACAACATACACTGGCCCAAATAGGTGATGACCTTGAGGCAGGTTTGAGGGAAATGCGCTTAATGATGTTCGCAGAACGACTGAATATTACACTTTAGCATGGGCCGAACTTTGTTTTAATTTTTGCGTTTTAGAATGAACCAAACGTTAGTTTAAATATCGCGCTCTATGCTGGCGACTGTTGTTTATTCCACGTAGGTAAATGTGATTGCGTCTGGTGAGTTAGGCTCGGCGGCTTTCCCCAGCCCAATGACCCCGTTGCCCTTGATGGGCGAATTGTCACGACGTACGAAAGTCTCTTCGCCATTGTCGTTAGTAACGTATGTACCATTAATGCTCTGATCAGTGAGTATGAAGTTTCCCTTGCGGTACTCGAGGCGTGCGTGAAGACGCGAAATCAAGCTGTCCTTAACGATGATATCGCTCTGTTCCGAACGGCCCATCACTGCTGTTGGATGATCCTCACCAACCTCAACTTGTTGTCCTTGATACTCCAACACCATTTTTACCTGGGCAACGGTCGATTGCGTGCTGAAACCGGTCGCCATACGCGTGACGTCTTCTTGTTCCCATTGGACCTCGAAGACCAAGATCTCGGCCTTTTTGCCCTTGACAACAGCACGGTCGATCTGGCGGGTAGACGCCCCCCACATGTCTGACATTGCCTTGACAGTGGTGTCGGTAGTGAGCACCTGACCCGCCTTGGCCTGGCCCGCCATTCTTGCCGCAAGGTTTACGGCATCGCCAAAGACATCGCCTTTTTCAAGCAGTGCCGGCCCATAGTGAAAGCCAATTCGAATCGCCACGTTTCGCCCCTCGACGACAAGGCCGTTCGTTATCTGTTCTTGCATCTCCTGTGAGGCGGTACAGGCATCGTCCGCGGTCTTGAAGGTAACCATGACCTCGTCACCAATTGTCTTGATGAGCGTCCCGCCGTTCTTCTGTGTGGTCTCGGTCATGATGCTGACGCATAGGGCAATGGTCTCCCTGGCCTTCTCGTCGCCAATGGTGTCATACAATTTCGTGCTACCGCAGACATCAGCGAAGAGTATCGCTACCTGGGTTTCACTCACCATTACAATCCCTCAGAAAAGCCCCATGGAACGGCCGGGTAGGCCTTATTAATTTGACAATAGTAATTAAAAGCCCCATGCCAGTATAGCCTGAAGCATCTTGTCACGGGCTTTTTTAAGCCAAAAAACCCGATAAATCCAAGAACTTACCGCTCAGTTCTCGGCAACGATATAGCATATCCATGCCGGATCAGCGTCACCCCGGGTTACCGGCTCAAATTCACCGTCGCCCTCACCGTCTTCATCTTCGCCCTGCCAGTACACGGTCGATTTCGAAAAACCGGCCTCTGCCAGCAGTTCCCTCAACTCCGGCAATGTCCAGAGTCGCCAATGATATGTAAACGCCTTGTCCAGCTTGGAGCGGTCGGGGAATTCAAAATGAATGTGGCAGGTAATATCAGCCGAAATCGGGTCGTATTCCGCCTGATCCCAAACATAGGTAAATCCTTCGCATTTTCTTCGCTCTCGCATTTCTTCTATGGCCTCGGAGCCACCAAATACATCGATAATGAAAATACCTTCCGGGTTCAGGTTGGAACGGAGGTGACGGAAATATTCCCGCAGCCGATCACGGGTCATAAAAATCATGTAACTGAAATTCAGCGCAACAGCGACATCCGCTCCGGGCGTGGTGGCTTGCGTTACATCCCCCTCGATAAATTCGACCCGCTCGCGAGCGGCCTCAGACAACGCCGCGTAGTGACGTTCCCGCCCCCACGCCAGAACGCTGGGGTCGATATCTACAGCGTAAGCTTGATTTTCATCATGCCGTTGGGTCCACTTGCAAGCGACATTTGCCGTCCCACAAAAATCCTCCCGCAATACTCGCGCCGGTCGATTCCGCAAGGCCTCGAACACCTCCTCCATGAACTCAATTTCTGCCTCAGCGTCCTGGACAGAAGCTTCGTACAGCACATGCCGGTCAGCTGTTTCGGCCTTTTTTGGCCCTCTTGTCTTAGCGGCCTTGCCGGATTTCTTCCTGGCTTTGTGGCGTCGTTGTTTTCGTCGTTTGCTCATAAAAACGTATCTCCGCAGCGCAGGGTCATGGTATAGGCCAAAGCCGCGCATTCTAAAACATCGATCCCTGCACGACTATTAATCGTAACTGCGAATGATTCCTATTTACATTATGGTTAGTAACCATTACGCTTACTGCCGTCTTTTTGCTGAATGCCCCAAACTCCATGATGCGCCGCGTCCTATTACCTTTCTTGTTGTTGTTCTCATCTATTCTGCAAGCCTCCGATCCGGAGGTCATGTTGATGCTCACGGACTATGTCTCGGTGGACTATCCGCAAGCAGTTAGTGACGGCTTGGTGATCAACGAATTTGAATACGCTGAAATGCAAGAATTTGCCGCGGAGATTCGCCATATAACGGCAACCCTTCCTGGACAGCCCGCGTTGCCCTCCATTCAGTCTCTTGCCACAGTGCTCGAAAAAGCAATACACGCTCGCGAATCGGCGCAACGCATCAGAGAATTGAGCAGTGAAATACGTCGGTTGCTACTGGACAGTTATGACATTGCCAGCCATCCGCAACAGGCACCGGACCCCACCCTGGGCGAGCACTTGTATCAGCAACATTGCGCGGCCTGCCACGGTGCGATGGGTAACGGTCAAGGGGAATTCACGGCCGGCATGAATCCACCACCCACGGACTTCACCGATGTTGCTCGCGCCCTGCAACGTAGCCCATACGGACTGTTTGCCACAATCAGTCGGGGCGTGAAAAGCACGGCGATGCAGCCGTTTGAAAGTCTCGATGAACACCAGCGTTGGTCACTTGCCTACTATACCGGTGCATTGCATGTTTCCGACGCAACACTTGAAAACGGTAAATCCACGTTCGATCAGAATTCATCGCTATTTGTACTGAATGCACTAAACACGCAATCGCTGGCTGAAATTGCTTCCACACAAGGGACAGCCATGGCCAACGCGTACGCCTGGCTTCGAAAGAATCCGGACGAGATCTTCAATTCGAGCGCTAATGATCCGTTGACCATAGCAATCAGTAATCTTGAGCGAAGCGCGTTTGCTTACCGGTCAGGTCAAGTCGATGTTGCTCACAGGCATGCTGTAGACGCGTACCTCGAGGGATTCGAACTTATTGAAACCGCGCTTGCAAACATAGACTCTGAGCTGGTCCTGCAGATTGAAACACGAATGATGCAATTACGTCGTGCGATTCGTAAAACTGCGCCACAAAATGAAGTGAACGATCTTGTTGCAACGACTATTCAAGACCTGCAAAAAGTCCAGAGTCTACTCAATGAACAGGCAATATCACCCAGCGTAGCCTTCAGCAGCGCCATAGTTATTCTGTTGCGTGAAGGCCTCGAAGCAATCCTGATTCTTGCAGCAATTGCAGCATTCCTAATAAAGACAGGACGCAAAGATGGGCTATGGTACCTGCACCTGGGCTGGATATCCGCGCTGCTGCTTGGAATACTCACCTGGATCTTTTCGAGCTACGTCATCGCCATAAGCGGGGCAACTCGGGAACTGACGGAAGGCATTACTGCAATATTTGCGGCCGGTGTGCTTTTTTATGTCGGATTCTGGATGCATAACAAGTTGTCTGCACAACGCTGGGCCAAATTTATCCAGGAAAAGATTTCCGCTGCTCTGGATAAACAAACCCTGCTTGGGATTACTTTGATTTCATTCATTGCGGTATACCGCGAAGTATTTGAAACCGTATTGTTTTACCAGGCACTGTGGAACCAGTCCGGTGAACAAGCCCAAAACCTGATCATTAGCGGTTTTGTCACTGCGGCATTCATGCTCGTTGCAGCCACATGGCTAATCTTTCGTGCCGGAGCGCGACTACCCTTGAGGCAATTTTTTGCGGCCAGCGCATTGATCATGTTCGCTCTGGCAATAATTTTTGCGGGCAAGGGAATCGCAGCGATGATTGAAGCGGGTATTATCGCGGGCTTTCCCGTAACATTTGCTCGCGTCGATATCCTTGGCATCTATCCTGAGCTGGTCGGACTTGGTGTACAAATGACCATGGCCATTGCTGCAAGCTTGTTAGTAATAAGGCAACAACGGCGATCTCATACATGAACCGGTCCTAGCATCGGCCTGCAGGAATAATTCACACAGTTGGAGGTGGCCATGGTTGGCCGGTCAAAGACCCCGTGGTCCGTATTGACGTTTCTAGTAAGCGTTTTGGTTACATGGTCAATGCCCTTATGGGCTGATGCGCAACTGTCTGCCAAACCCATAGTCTTGCATGACTTTATACAAAAGCGAGCGATCGCATTGCGTGATCGAGCTCTAGAGGAATCGCAAGCGTATAACTTGGTCAAATCAGTGACCATGGAGGTCGGGCCACGTAGCGCGGGCTCCAGCGGCGACAAGGCAGCCGTTTCCTGGGCGTTACGTAAGTTCAAAGAATTGGGTTTTACAAATATCCGTGCCGAGCCGGTAACCGTTCCACACTGGGACCGTGGCACGACGGTCATGGAGATTCTTTCACCCTATCCTCAGCGCCTTGTCGCCACAGCTATTGGCGGCAGTATAGGAACAGCGGAAGCTGGAATAGAAGCCCCTGTTCTTGCGGTCTCAACATTGGACGAACTCAAGGCTCTTTCGGAGAGCGCCGCTACCGGCAAGATTGTTTATATCAACGAACGGATGGAGCGCACCCGGGATGCAACAGGTTACATTGCAGCTGTGCAGAAACGCGGTTTTGGGCCCTCTGAAGCCGCCAAGAAAGGCGCCGTTGCCCTGGTGATTCGCTCAGCAGGCACCTCAACAGATCGTTTTGCCCATACCGGCGCGAAGAAAAAACTGCCGGAGATACGCTCGATTCCTTCCGTAGCTCTAGCCAACGCCGATGCGGATATTCTTGACGCACAATTGGCATCTGGGAAAACTGTATCGTTGCGGATTCGAATGACCGCTCGACACTTGCCCGATGAACTGTCTGCGAATGTAATTGGTGAAATTCGTGGGCGCGAACGTCCCGATGAAATCGTGCTGTTGGGCGCCCACTTGGATTCTTGGGACCTTGGCACGGGTGCCCTGGACGACGGCGCCGGGATTGCGATTGTTATGGAAGCAGCGCATCTGATAGGGCAAATGCGCCCACGCCCACAGCGAACCATTCGGGTTGTGCTGTATGCCAACGAAGAATTCGGATTGTCCGGTGCCTACGAGTATGCGGACAAATACGCGGAGTCATTAATCGATCATGTATTGGCATTGGAAGCGGATCTCGGAGCAGATCCAGTTTTCCTGCTGGAATCCCGTGTGGCTGAAAACGCCTTACCGCAAGTCAACGCCATGTACGCCTTGCTTCAACCTCTTGGCATCGAACTTGGAGGTAACAGCGCATTTGGAGGGGCAGACATTTCAACCATACGGGATCAGGGAGTACCCGTACTCGGTCCTCGCCAGGATACGTCACGCTACTTTGATTACCATCACACGCTCAACGACACGTTGGACAAGGTCAACCTCAGGGGCATACGGCAAAACACAGCCGTATATGCCGTGCTTGCTTACCTGGCCGCAGAAATTGATGAGGGTTTTGGACGTATTCCGATTGTTGAATCTGCCACGGAATAATTCGACAACTCAGGCAAGCTGCACAAATTCCCTAGCTACCTGGAGTAATGCCGCGGATCCACCGGGCAGGTTTGCATTCTCACTTAAGTGCCGGCGCCAATTTCTCGCGCCCTGACATCCCTGGAACAGCCCGAGCACATGCCGCAACATGCGATTTAGCGGTACACCGGACTCGAGTTGTTTCGTGACGTAGGTTTCATAAGCAGAAAGAATTTCGAATCGTGACTGGGTAGTACTCGCGTCTTTGTATATTCGCTGATCCACTTCTGCCAGAAGATATGGGTTGCTGTAAGCCTCTCGACCAATCATGACACCATCAAAGGCATCGAGATGCCTGGTTAGGTCCTCTATGGACTTGATACCGCCGTTTAAAATAATGGCCAGCCCGCCGAAGTCCGACTTGAGTCTGGCGGCCATCGAGTAATCCAGCGGTGGAATTTCTCGATTCTGCTTGGGTGACAATCCTTTAAGAATTGCCTTGCGCGCATGAACAATAAACCGCTTGCAGCCGGCATCAACAACGGTAGCAACAAAATCGTGTAAGTACTTGTAGTCATCACGATCATCAATCCCGATGCGGGTTTTCACCGTTACTGGCACCGACACGGTGTCGCGCATGGCGGTCACGCAGTCTGCAACCAAATCTGGCTCGTCCATGAGGCAAGCGCCAAATCGCCCGGACTGGACTCGATCACTTGGGCACCCAACGTTCAAGTTTATTTCGTCGTAACCGAACTGCTGGCCGAGGGCAGCGGCGCGCGACAGTGATTCCGGGTCGCTGCCACCTAGCTGTAGTGCCAGTGGCGCTTCAGCCGGATCGTGCGCAAGAAATCTATCTGGGTCTGCATGCAGCAACGCCTCAGCGACCACCATTTCTGTGTAGAGCAGCGTGTGCTTTGATATGAGGCGCAGGAAATACCGGCAATGCCGGTCCGTCCAGTCCATCATGGGTGCGACACACACTGTATATGCAGGTTTGTTCATTGCACTTATGATGTCAATATACTGCGACATTCTATCAGAAACTTTTAGATAAACTGATTTCGTATTGAAAAATTCGATACCCTATTTTAGTTACAGAAAACTGAATTTTGAGGATAAACTCAAGTGGACTTTCATGATCTGGTGGGCATTATTGGCGTAATCCTGATTCTGGCAGCGTACTTGTTGCTACAAATCGGAACGGTTACTGTGCAAAGCTTATGGTATTCATTAGCCAACGCTATTGGTGCTGTGCTGATATTGTTTTCTCTATACTTCGATTTCAACTTGCCTTCGGTAATTATCGAATTAGCCTGGCTTGCAATTAGCCTTATCGGCATCACCAGGGCATTTTTTGATCGATCACGAACCTTTGCAAAGCGAAGCTCATGAGCAACCCGCGGCGCATTCGAATTACCGTTCTCCTATTGGTGCTGGCAGGCGTGGCATTCGATGCCTGGTACACAAATCGTCGCATGACAGATTGGAAAGAGCCGTTGTGGTTGGCGGTATTCCCCGTTTACGGTGACTCAAGTCCCGCTACAGCACGATACCTTGAAAAACTGTCTGCCAGTGATTTCTCGCCGCTGGAGGAATTTTTGAAAACGGAAGTGGCGAAATATCGTGGCGATCTGGATCAGCCAGTTGTGGTGAAACTGGCCCCGCCGGAAAAAACGCCACCACCTTCGCCGCCGCGTGGCGGTGGAATCATTGATACCGCACTTTGGAGTTTGAGTTTACGCAGCTGGGCAGATGAGGCGGAAACTCGCTTGGGTGGTCCACCGCCTGATATCCGACTTTTCGTGATTTACCACGACCCACAACTTGCGCCGGCCGTACCGCATTCCCTAGGCCTGCAGAAAGGCCTGGTCGGCGTTGTGCACGCTTTTGCCGACGACCGAATGCGCGGCAGCAATCTAGTCATCGTCATGCATGAAATGCTGCATACGCTGGGCGCAACAGACAAATATGATCCCGCCAACAATCTTCCTATTTGGCCGGACGGTTACGCGAAACCGGGCGCTGCCCCGCTCTTCCCACAATCTAAAGCCGAAATTATGGCGGGGCGGATTCCCGTAACGGCTAACATCGCCGAAGTCCCTGGTGCACTGCATGAAACGATCATCGGCCCGTTGACGGCCCGCGAGATAAATTTACAGCAATAGTGATCGTGAACTTGCGGCGCCAAAACCAGTCTACCCATATAATTCAGATTCCGGATCGTTACGAGCCATGCAGCATGTTGACTAAAAACATCGGTATTCTCCTCGGCCTTGCCCTGCTTTCTGTTTCCCATGTTCACGCTGCGGACACTCGCTGTCACCGGGAGTGGCTTTGCCTGCATACAGTAAACAGCAATGGTTTTGTTGAATACCAGGCTGAGAATAAACGTCCGTTTCCACTAACCCTCAGTTTTCGATTCGATACAAGAAATTTGAAACGGCTTGACACATCTCCTGAGACGCTAACGTTACCTGGCAATGAAGCGCGGGTACTGGCGAGGTTTAAAATCATCAATACGGGAAAACCTGTCAGATTCAAACCTGTCTACGATTGGGTTGCAGGAAAACTGAACGCCGAGCATGACGACTCGGTTGTGTACCGTTTGCCATATGACTCCGCGCGAGCGTATTCCATCTTGCAGGGCTATGGCGGCCGATTCAGCCACGAAGGCAATGAACGTTACACCCTCGACTTCAACATGCGTATCGGCACACCTATTCACGCCGCACGTGGCGGTGTAGTGATCGACGTTGTCGAGCATAACGACAAAGGTGGCTGGAATCCGGCATTCAGCCGATACGCCAACTATATTGTTATCGAACATGAAGATGGCACAACCGGTGAGTACTACCACTTGAGCAAAAATGGAGCGTTCCTTGACATCGGTGCTCGTGTGGAAGAAGGACAGCTAATCGGGTTGTCCGGCAATACTGGACATACCGCAATGCCGCATCTTCATTTCGGCGTCTACCGCGCCGCTCCCTGGGGACAAACGATCTCCGTGCCGGTGAGCTTCAAGACACGGGAAGGTGTAATCGATAATCCACGGCGCGGCCGCCGGTACTACGCCGAGTAGCCTTTACTTTACAGGCCGGTAAATGCCAATCCAGCCGTCCTCCCAAGTATCCCCATCTTTCGATACCTGAATGTGCTGTTCCACGTAGCCGTTTTCCATCGGCGTTAATGTTGTCCTGTCATACATAAGTACCTCCCCGTAGAGGACTTTGCCTTGGAACCGAACCGCGCCACCTGCAAAGAACTCAATAAGCAGTTTCTCCTTGGTACCACCAGGCTGATTTCCCTGCTCCGTCACCCAAACCTGCTTCCAGGATTGACTTACCGGGTCAAGATAAAACCAGCTCTTGCCCTCAGAACCGTTTGCACTGGTCCAGTTTTCGAACACGACACATCCATTGAGGATCTTCTCGATCCGGTTATGTCCCTGCAGCGCACCCTGCCGGTCCACGACCTCCCACTCACCGACCCAAAAATCCAGCTGGTGGTAGACCTCAAAATCACTACAAACCTGTTCGTCCTCGCTGTGAACAAGCATGGGTAAAAACATGGCAACGAGGAAATACAAAGCAGTTACGCGTTCATGCATGCGGTATCCTCCGATGGAGCGTGTTCTGAAATAGATTCTGGATTGGGATTTTAGACAACATGCAACGCAAAGAGGTTTCCAGCAATTTAAACCGTTTTCTTGACCTGCTGCCTGCGCTGGTACCTGCAGCACTGGTTCTTTTCCTTGCATTCTGGTTGGCGGACATTCTGGGGCGGTTTGATCCGGGGCAACAAGCAGCCGTTTCCTGGGTCCCCTGGCTTATTTTCGGCGTAGGGCTGTTCTTTGGGCACCGCTTCAACCGTCAAAGTTCCTTTTTTGCACTTGCCAATATCGCCCTTGCCTATCTCCTGCTGAGTACATGGGC
>JAZFYH010000247.1:0-4280 GCA_036443475.1 Gammaproteobacteria bacterium
TTACAACAACCTGGACAGCAAGAACGAGCTCGATTTTCACCGTTTCATACTGTATTTAGATCATGAGTTTTCTGACGACATTCGCTTCTACTCGGAACTCGAACTCGAACATTCGGTTGCCGGTGAGGGCAAAAACGGTGAAATCGAACTGGAGCAGGCGTACCTGGAATTTGACCTCGCCAGTGGGTTGCGTGCCAAGGGCGGTCTTTTCCTGGTACCGGTTGGCTTTCTCAACGAAACTCATGAGCCGCCTGTTTTTTACGGTGTCGAACGTAACCCGGTCGAAAGGAACATCATCCCGACTACTTGGTGGGAAGGCGGCGCAGCCCTGAGCGGTGAGTTCGGCACGCCCGGTTTGAGCTTCGACGTTGCACTGCATTCGGGATTGGCGATCGGGCCGGACTTCTCCATTCGCGGCGGCCGACAGAAAGTCTCTGAGGCCAATGCCAACAACCTCGCCATGAGTGGACGCATAAAATACACCGGCATACCTGGCCTGGAACTTGCCGGCAGCATTGTTTACCAGGACAACATCACCCAGGAGCTGGTGATTGGCGCGGGATCCGGTCGACTGGTTTCAACACAGGTTGCCTGGAATCGAGGCCCCCTTTCGCTGCGAGCATTGTTTGCGCGCTGGGATCTGGACGGCGTGTTGCCTGAAGCGCTGCGAAAAGACGTGCAAGATGGCTACTACGTGGAAGGTGCCTGGAAGTTTAATGACAAGCTCGGCATATTCACGCGCTATAACGAATGGGACAATGGTGGCTTTGGTGATACAACAATTTCACAAATTGACTTGGGTCTCAATTACTGGCCACACAGAAACGTAGTTGTGAAATTCGACTTGCAGAACCAAGCCAAGGCCGGCGACAACGACGGCTTCAATCTTGGCATTGGATACAGTTTCTAATGCACAACCGTCTGTTCGCGCGGTCCGTATTACTATTGCTGTTGTTGTTTGTGCAAGGCACGAGGCTCGCGTTAGCGGAGGATATTTACCAGTCACCAGATGCCTTCCTGACCGATGTCTTTGATGAACCGATTCCCGCTCCCGTGGTCGTTTGGCTTACCGGTAAACGTGGTAAGCAGGTCGAGGAGATTCTCGGACACCAACCGGAAAGCCTGAGAACGCGTTACTGGTCTGATGGCGAACGAACCGTCTGGATATTGCACGAAGTGGGCAAAGAAAGACCGATCACGGCCGGAATCGTGATTGGACCAGACGGCATAGACCGCCTGCGCATATTGGTATACCGGGAGAACCGCGGTGCAGAAGTCCGGTTTCCGTTTTTTACACAGCAGTTCAAGGGTGCGTCGCTTGCACCCGGTATGATGCTGGATCGGAAAATAGACAACATCACTGGCGCAACGCTATCGGTTGCTGCCATACGACGTATTT
This sequence comes from Gammaproteobacteria bacterium, assembly GCA_036443475.1. Lineage (GTDB taxonomy): Bacteria > Pseudomonadota > Gammaproteobacteria > Natronospirales > JAZFYH01 > JAZFYH01. Next base: position 1,400 of record JAZFYH010000247.1, read on the forward strand.
CCCGGCTAGCATTGTTCCTGCATCAGGAAGTTACACGCTAATGTCACGCCGTCGCCGCCGTAATTTTCTTGAGAAACTCTGGTCACCATACCTTTGGCATCGCTATGCTGGTCTAGCGGCAGCATTGTTCTTGATTCACCTTGCGATAACCGGAATTTTCCTAAACCATGCGCACGAGCTTGAGTTGGACCGACGCTTTGTCAGCAGCGATTGGCTGTTGGACTTGTACAAGATCGGACCGCCAGACGAAATTTTTGGTTACAAACTGGCAGACAAGTGGGTAACCGATGGCGGTCGCTATATTTACTTGGACGATCGTGCAATTGCGGAAAACGGCAGCAAACTCGTCAGCGCTTTTCTCTTGGCAGATGCCATGGTTGTCATCGTGGAACACGAAATTCTTCTGTTCAGCCCGGCAGGAATACAGATTGAGAGAATCCCCAACCCGTCCCCGCAAGGCGCCTCAATAATCGCTGCTGGAACAAGTGCAAACGGCGAATTGGTCATTGCTGCGGGTACCCGCCTGTTGGTTGCGGATGCCGATCTTTTGAACTGGAGCGATGCTGAAGAAACGGATTTTTTGCCGAACAAAAAATATCGCTTGCCTGAAGCGTTGCGGACACGCCTCGCTGAAAAATTCCGATCAACCACGCTGACCTGGGAACGTGTTCTACAGGATGTACACAGCGGTCGCGTTGCGGGAAACGCAGGGCGATTATTTTTCGATATAGTGGCTCTATTATTGATCCTGCTTTCAGGAACCGGGGTGATTGTCTGGCTGCAAAGACTTGCCGCGCAACGCGAGCGTGATTGCTAGATTATTCAGGTTTTTCCTGGCAAGCCTTCGGGGTAAAGAATTTCTCCCAGCTCATTCAAAACCTGCTGGTACACGTCGCGCTTGAAAAAGATCACAACGTCCAGAGGATGCCAGAAATCCACCCACTGCCAATCGTCGAACTCCGGCGTCTCACCGGCGGTCAATTTGATATCGCTGTCGTCACCGTGAAAGCGTAACAGGTACCACTGTTGTTTCTGACCAATACACAGCGGTCGTTGATTCTGACGCTGGTATTGTTCGGGTAACCGATACTTGTACCAGTCTTTTGTCTTACCCAGCACCTCTACTTTTGATTGCTCTAGCCCGACTTCCTCGTTTAATTCGCGAAACAACGCCTGCTCGACGGTTTCATCATCATGAATTCCTCCTTGTGGAAACTGCCAAGCGTTGCGACCAACACGGCGCGCCCAGAACAGTTTGCGCTCATGGTTACTTATCACGATACCGACATTCGGCCTGAACCCATCACGGTCTATCACGATCCCTCCTGTGCGGATTTTATTCTTTCACAGCGCATTTTGTGTATCAATCGGCTGTTGTTATACCCAAGGTCATCCAGTAACCTGCTGTGCAATCCATATCGCCCCGGATGTTCCTAAGTACTCGAGTATGAATAATCGGATCATCGCCTTCCGCCAAATTGTGGTACTTGCGCTGCTTGCACTTACTGCTCTTTACGCGGCCCTTTCTCTGGGAAGCGTTACGCTCGGCCCAGTGGAAATACTTGAGGCGCTAACCGGCAGCGGCAGCAACGCACACCACATGTTGGTAAATGATTTGCGTATGCCCAGGGCACTTGCCGCATTTGCGACCGGTGGCCTACTGGCCTGTGCCGGCGTATTGATACAGGTACTGTTACGCAATCCGCTTGCTGATCCATACATTCTTGGCGTCAGTGGCGGCGCATCGGTGGGTGCTTTGTTGGCGATGCTGGCCGGTGCAGGTACTGCGCTTACCGGAAGCGCGGCATTCACCGGTGCGTTTTTTTCAACCCTACTCGTATTCACTCTGGCACATGGCCCGGGTGGCTGGACACCTACTCGCCTGTTGTTGACCGGTATAGTTATTGCCGCCGGCTGGGGCGCCATAATCAGCCTATTGCTGACCATCGGTCCCGATGGCAGCTTGCGCGGCATGCTGTACTGGCTAATGGGTGACTTGAGTTATGCAAGCCATTTCAATATCGCGTTGGCTGTCCTCGTATTGGGTGTCCTCCTGATTTTTCCTTTTGCCCGACAGTTGAACCTGCTGGCGCGTGGTGAAAACCAAGCCAGGTTGTTGGGTGTCTCCGTGCGGCCGCTGACCATCGGAATCTATTTCGTCGCCTCATTGTTTACTGCAACAGCAGTGATGCACGGCGGCAACATTGGTTTCGTCGGCCTGGTCGTACCGCACATGTTGCGATTGACCGGCGGTAGTGACCACCGCCTACTCATACCGGGCTCGGCTTTGGCCGGTGGCGCCCTGCTCGTTGCGGCGGACACGCTGGCGCGAACCCTGGCAGCGCCACGCCAATTGCCGGTCGGTGTGGTAACAGCCCTGATTGGTGTACCGCTATTCCTGTATTTGCTTACTCGCACGCGAGGCAAATTATGAACGCGGACGTTGCGCTGAGCTTGCATAACCTGTCGGTAAGGATTGCAGGCAAAGACGTGTGCAAGAATCTTGATCTCGAACTGCAGGCCGGAACCTGTGTCGGCATCCTTGGCGCAAATGGCGTGGGAAAGACAACGCTGCTCAATACCATTGCAGGTTTGCGCAAAGCATCAACCGGAAGAGTGAAACTGCTCGCGCGTGATCTTGAAGAATGGAAACGACGCGACTTGGCCAAACATCTTGGCATGTTGATGCAACACCACGAAGACCCCTTCCCGGCCACTGTGCTTGACACCACCCTTATTGGCCGCCACCCGCATATAGAAAATTGGCGCTGGGAATCCGCACAGGACGAAAAAATTGCGCGTGCTGCACTTGCCGAGACGGATCTCGAAGACTTGGCCCAGCGGGAAGTGCACGCCCTGTCAGGGGGTGAAAGACGTCGCC
>JAZFYH010000248.1:0-2475 GCA_036443475.1 Gammaproteobacteria bacterium
AAACACCCGACAACTTGTGGAGCATATCGCGCATGGTAGACTCCTGCTCCTATGGTATTGATATATCAGCCATTGCCGAAGAAGAAATGTTATTTTGATAATATCCCGGTCGTGAACCCTACCTTGCATGCCACTGAAACTTCCTTTTGACCTAAACGAAGCTGTAGCTTGTCTGCGCGAGCATGATCCGCGTTTCGGTGCGGCTATCGATAAGCTCGGTTCCTGCACATTTTTATTGCGTAATGACAGTGATCCGTTTGAGGCGTTGTTGCGTACTATTGTTTATCAGCAGTTGGCGGGCAGTGCGGCACGAGTTATTCACGAGCGCGTGCTTGCCATCGCCGGGCATCCTCGGCCCGATCCAAAACAACTGTTACGCAGACGTGATTCGACGCTTGCCCAGGCAGGTCTGTCCCGAAACAAGATTGCTGCGGTCCGCGACCTCGCGCGCAAATGTGTTGACAGCGAAGTACCCGATTTCAACAGCATGCGGCATATGGATAACGAGGCCATTACCGAGCAGCTGGTCAAAATACGCGGGATAGGGCCGTGGACGGTACAGATGTTGCTCATTTTCAATCTGGGGCGCCCGGATGTTTTTCCGGTTTCCGATCTAGGTATCAGGAAAGGCTATCAGGTAATTTTCAGATCACGTTCTTTACCCACCGAGAAGACGCTTCTAAACAGGGGCCGCCGCTGGCGGCCCTGGCGTAGCGTTGCCAGCTGGTTCTTGTGGCGTGTCGCCGATGGCTCAAAGGATTGGTAATACCAGTTGATGTGCATCAAACAAAAAATGGGATGATTTCGGGCCCGACAAACAGGGCTAATGCGTAGTCCTGACGTGAACTGGTGCCATGTCCAGGCATCCAGCTGCACTATAATGGCTTTTCGCCTTTAGCGGGGTTCAAGCCAGGTTACCAGAATGTTAGGAAAACAATTTCCGCGAAATATTTTTCTTATCAGCTGCGTTTCACTGCTGGCCGCTTGCGGTGGCGGGGGCGGGGGCGGCCCCGCACCAGTTCCTCAGGTCACAGTTACGAATTGCACCGGCAGTGGAAATGTAACCATAAGTGGTCGGATTCGTTTCGAGAAACCCGGCTTTCGGACTTCTTCTGGTGGTCTCAATCTGGACGCTCCGCAGCTACGTCCGGCAAGGCGCGTGTTGGTGGAAATCGTCTGTGCGGGTAATAACAGTATTCTTCGCGCAATAGATACTGACGATCAGGGTACTTATTCCTTAAGGGTGTCGTCTGGGGGAGCCATGTTCCTGCGTGTGCGGGCCAGAATGTTGCTTGGTGGTTCGCCATCCTGGAACGCACGAGTCGTCGACAATACTTCAAACGGTGCATTGTGGGCGGCGCGCGGAAACGAATTTACACCGGCAGGGAATCAAACTCGAAATCTGACCATACCAACTGGCTGGGGTGGTAGCAGTTATACCTCGAATCGGGCAGCGGCACCGTTTGCAATTCTTGATGCAATTTACGAATCAATGTTACGGGTACTGGGGGTCGATGGAAGCGCTCAATTTCCAACTCTGGTTGTCAATTGGAGCCCGGATAATGTGCCATCCGATACCTTCAACCCAAGCAACGGCGATATCGTCACCACCTTTTACTCTGCCGGAAATATTTTTGTACTGGGCGAGGAGAATGTTGATACCGACGAATTTGATAGCCATGTCATTGCGCACGAATGGGGTCATTATTTTGAAGACAAATTTTCCAGGGCGGATTCTCTTGGCGGATCACATGGTGATGGCGATCTATTGGACCCTCGTGTGGCATTTAGTGAGGGTTGGGGTAACGCGTTTTCAGGTATTGCGCTAAATGATTCGGTCTACAAGGATTCTTTCGACACCGGTCAGTCGGCGCATTTCTTTTTCGATGTGGATGATAACGTCAAGATCATCAATCGGGGATTCTGGAGTGAGGATTCTAACCAGGCCATTATCTACGATTTGTTTGACAGCCCGGCGGAGGACGACGATGGCGTTGGGCTAGGATTTGGGCCGATTTACCAGACACTGGTGTCAGCGCAGAAAAATACTACGGCGTTGACAACAATATTTCCGTTTATTACCGACTTGAAAAATGATTTCCCGACGGAGAGGATGGCAATTGACACCTTAGTCATGGGGCAAGGCATTGACGTCATCACCGATGATTTCGGGGATGGCGAGACTCACGATGCGGGCGTGATCCCCTCGACCGACGTGATTCCAATCTACAAAGATTTAGACGTGGACGGTGTCGTGGTGAACGTGTGCAGCACGAATGAATTCGGTTAACCCAACAAGCTCGGCACGACACAGTTCCTACGTTTCATGCCACTCACCGATGGCCAATACGAGATTAAAGTGGCGTTGGCGTCGACGCCTGTCGTTGCAGATTCCGATCCTGATTTTGGTTTGTATCAGGCGGGGTTTGTTGATGAGGGTATTGTGGATTCTTCAACCGCTACTGGCAATGGCAG
>JAZFYH010000249.1:0-2956 GCA_036443475.1 Gammaproteobacteria bacterium
GTTGCGCTCCTGCGTAAAAAGAAAGCACAGCCACAGCGCGGCGACGCCCAGAGAATCACAGACCAGTGCGAATCGCAGGAAGCCGCGCGCTTCGTCGGCGCCGCCGAGGTAGCTTACCGCCGGCAGCCCCAGGAACGATACCGACAGCGCGGCCAGAGAAATGAATACGGACTTGACCCCGGCAATGCTGGCTCGCTCGTCCGCGTTGTCCGAAAGCTGCGCAATCAGGGACGTGTAGGGAATATAAACGGCGGTGTAGCAGGTACGGAAAACGATATGCAGCACCAGTGCCCAGACGAACAGCATATTCCCCTCAAGATCGGGGACGTAATAAAGCGCCGCGAAACTGGCCGCGAAGGGAACCGCCGCGAACAGCAGATAAGGTCGATATTTTCCCCAGCGGCTTCGGCTTCGCTCGACCAGCCAGCCCATCAACGGGTCGGTGACCGCATCCCACATGGAAGCAATCAAGAAAATCAGACCCGCGTGCGCCAGGCTCAAACCCATTACATCGGTGTAAAAGTACAGGAGATAAAGCGCCACCGTCATCCAGGCGAGAAACACGCCGTAGATTCCGATTGCATAGCCGAGACGACCGCCGAGGCTGAGCTGTCTTTCCACTACCTTGGCCATGGCTAGGTCAGGATCACTTGCGTTCAGCCAGAATCTCTTCGTGGCGTTGCTTGGAGAGCGGGTAACTCACCATCAGCAGAGCGCTGACGATCAATACGACAGCGGGTATCAGCAATCCAATGACCCGCATGCCCAGCAGTGTCGCGTCGCTCTGGGTCTGATCGCTGACCGCGTCCCAGATCATACCGAGCAAATAAATCAGGCCGGCGCGGGCGGGGGACAGTCCAATGACTTCGGTGTAGAAGTACATCAGGTACTGCATGGCCGCGACCCAATATTAGGACAGTCGTCGTTAGGAAAATCCGGTCTGTTGATGTTTGGTGACGAACTCTTTTTCTTCCAGTTGTAAAACGTCGCCTGCGAGATGCCAATCTTGCGACAAATCTTCTCAATTCGCGTGCCCGTTTGCGCCTGCCGCAACGCAAAGGCAATTGATTCCTCGCTGTACTCCGAATTCTTCATGTAGCCATTCCTCCCTCTCTCCAGAGTACGTGAAATGACCAGATTTTCTACTTTCAAATGGTCCAGTTTTTAGGGAGGACCGCACCGGGACTCCTACACCTTAACTGAATGGGTAGTCGTCCACTTATGGAATGGGTTTGGTTGCTTAAACAAGCGGAGTGTCCTCTCAACATATAGAATAACTTTTCCATTCGCATGCATGTAAGAAATCTAGATCTTGAATTTATCTGTACCCCTAATTGGTCCCGATCTGACGATAGCGTTGCTCGCGATATTGCTGGCATTTGTTTTCATAGGTCTTTGGGCAGACCGGCAACCGTGGTCAAGCAAGTTTCCCGGTGTGCTGATCACAATCATGGGGCCTTTTTTGTTGGCAACACTGGGAATTATTCCGCACGACGCACCGCTGTATAAAACTTTCTTTGCGTACTTATTACCGATGAGTATCCCATTATTGTTGTTCAGTGCTGATTTACGGCAGCTTGTTGGAGAAATTGGCCGTACTGGCCTGGCGTTCCTGGTTGTTGTTGTGAGTACGGTGTTGAGCTTGTCACTGCTGCTGTTGCTGTTCGATTTTGAAGAATTTGGGGGCATTATCGCGGCATCGCAATCAGCAGGCCTGATTGGCGGATCGATAAATTTATTAAGCACCCTGAATATTCTCGAAGTTCCCTCAGAATCCACTTTGCGTGTGACTACGATTGCATCGTACATGGTGGGTGCAAGCTTGTTCATGTTCGTGCTATTTGCTTTGCCGAGTTTCACCCGCTTAATCAAAGTATTCGGATTTACACAAGATCAGGGGATGCATGAAACTGAGAGTAAATCTTCAAACCTGGATGTTCATAGCCCCATTACTGTTATGGATCTTGCGCGTCTTCTTGCCCTGGCCGCAGGTGTTGTCGTGCTATCGCACCTCCTCATCGAGATCCTGGAGTGGCTGATCAATAGTTTCATGGAGCACGGCAAAGCAACTGAATTATCCAAGTATCAACTCTTGGCAGTGACTGCTGTAACGTTGGCAATTGCATCCAGCGGTAACTGGGTTAAACCCTATACGAATAACGCATTCCCAATTGGAACGTTTGTGATGTATTTGTATCTTGCTGTCATAGGGCCATATGCTGATATAAATATTGTTATCAATGAGGCACCCAAACAGTTCACTTATGTATTGACGGCATGTTTTCTACAGTTGTTTATCGCTTTGTGCCTGGCACGGATTTTGAGGCTACATATTTCGGAGCTGATTGTAGCCATGATGGCGTGCGTGACTTCACAAGGGGCAGCCATAGCTATTGCCGTTGCACGTGGCTGGCGGGGACTCATTGTTCCGGCTGTTTTAGCAGGATTACTTGGTTACGCGTGTGGTACGTTTGTTGCCATTTTGTTTTACCAACTTCTTACCCGTTTTTTGTAAATTGTAAGCAGGTTAGATCCAGCCCATTGAAGGGGGTATTGGCCGAATAGAAAAAAGGAAGACACGATAAGAGACATCAATCAAGTATCCGCAAGAATCGCTAAGCCCTCAGCGCCTCAACTTTGGCCAGTCATTCAAGATTTCGCGCGCAGCATTGTGCCCGCAAACAGCGGATACCGAGCCACCCGGGTGTGTCGACGCCCCGCACTGATACAGCGCACGCACGGGTGAACGGTAGTCCGCATAGCCGGGCGCGGGGCGCATGAAAAACATCTGATCGAGCGTCAAATCGCCACCCTGCGTATTGCCACCAGGCATGCCGATAATCCGCTCAATATCAGGGGGCAACAGTAGCTGCATGTCCAGCACCGAAGAGGAAAAACCCGGGGCGAACTCGTCCATCACGTCCATCGTGTTTTTCACCAGATTATCCCGTTCATC
>JAZFYH010000250.1:0-4295 GCA_036443475.1 Gammaproteobacteria bacterium
CTTCAGCGACGACAGGAACTGGTGCTCCGAGTAGGAGCAACAGCAATATCAGCAGGCGATGGAAAGCGTGGTTTGTCATCGCGGATAACCAAAGTCTAGGACAATAGGTAAACAATAGGCCTCTGGAACGAGAGTCGAAAGAGATAAAAAACCCCAGCGATGCCGGGGTTTTTGATGTAGCAGATGAATATCGCTCACCAGATTTTTACCCGTTCTTCGGGCGATAGCCACATGCCATCACCTTCCTGCGTGCCAAACGCCTCGTGGAATCCATCACTGTTGCGGTACGGACCAATCACGCGGAATTCCAGCGGCGAGTGCGGGTCGGAAGCCAGGCGATTGATAATGGATTCGTCGTGATACTTGCCTTTACGTGACATGGCGTAGCCAATGAAGAACCGTTGCGGACCGGTAAAACCGTCGATAACCGGCGGTTCGGCACCATTCAGGCTCCTTATATAAGTCTTGTAGGCCACCTGCACGCCGGACAAGTCACCGATGTTTTCGCCCAGGGTGAATTCACCGTTGACGGTCATGCCTTCCACGGGTGAGAACTGGTTGTACTGTTCCACTAATGCATTAGTCAGTGCTTCAAACGCTTCGCGGTCGGCTTCCGTCCACCAATTGGTGAGATTGCCGTCACCGTCGAATTTACTGCCGGAATCATCGAAGCCGTGTGATACTTCGTGACCAATCACGCCGCCAACCGCACCGTAGTTGATGGCGTCATCCGCATTCAGCTGGAAGAATGGCGGTTGCAAACGGGCAGCGGGGAACACGATCTCGTTCTGGGTCGGGTCGTAGTACGCATTCACCGTCTGCGGGTTCATGAACCATTCGTTCTTATCGATTGGTTTGCCGAGCTTGCCGACTTCCTGTTGGTACTGCCATATCGCTGCATTACGCAGATTATTGACGTGGTTACCATGCACGATTTCCATGCTGGAATAGTCTTTCCACTCGTTCGGGTAACCGATCTTGTAACTGAACTTGGCACGTTTTTCCTTGGCCTTGATTTTTGTTTCCGCGCTCATCCAGGTGAGCTCATCAATGCTTCGATCAAACTCGGCCAATAGGTTATCGACCATTTCTTCCATCTTGGCTTTGGCCTCAGGGGGAAAATGTTCGGCGACATACAATTTGCCAACCGCTTCACCCAATAGCGCGTTCACCAGGCTGACACCACGACGCCAGCGCGGGCGTTCCTCCTGCTGACCGTTCAACAAACGATTGCGAAAGGCAAAACGAATATCGGCACTCGCTTGGTCTAAATGGTTCGCGCTGGAATCCATCACGTTATACGTGAAATAGTGTTTCCAGTCTTCCAATGGGCGCTCATTAATCATGCTTACCAAACTTTCGATAAAGCTTGGTTGTTGAATTACAATCATATCGGTTGCTGTGATCGCAAGGTCATTTCGAAATTCATTCCAATTAATGTCACCAAGCTGACTTAGTTCTGTTGAATCGTATGGGTTATATATCGCTTCCGGATCTCTGTTCTTGACTTTGTCCCAATGCGCTTCGGCCATTGCGTATTCCATCGCGTATACGGTTTTCGCGGCAGATTCCGCGTCATCCGCCGCATATCCCGCTGCAATTAACATGTCACGCATGTAAATTGGTAAGGCTTCGCGTGCGGCGGTGAAATTATCATTACTCTTATCTAGATAATAATCTCGATCTGGCAGCGTAATACCAGACTGATTAAAATAAATTGCATATTGCGTCGAGTCCTTTAGATCGGGGAACACGTCAATAAAGAATGGCGTTCCAACACCAATCTGCATGAAATTTGCAATTAGTTTCAGAAGTGCGTCTTGCGAATCGACGGCCTTGATCTTGTCGAACTCCGGTTGCATTGGCGTCACACCAAGCGAGTTAATGACATCTTCGTCCAGGTAACTCGCAAACAGATCGCCAACTTTTTGTGATTCGCTGCCGGGCTCGCCGGGATTGGTCGCGGCGTCTTTGATTATTGCGCGCAAGATAACTTCGGTGCGTTCGAACACTTCGTGGTACACGGTGTAACCGGAATAAATTTCCGGAATTTCCGTGCTATCCAGCCAACCACCATTGGCATATTGATAGAAGTCATCCTGGGAACGAGTGGTCAAGTCGAGTGCATCCAAGTGCACACCGGAAACCGGCTCGGCCGGTGCTTCGGCGATGACCGTTTCGGTCGCAGGTTGTTCGTTTTTGTTGAAGGCAAAAAATCCGGCCGCCGCCAGGATGACAATAATGATGGCAATAAATACTCCACGTGACATGTTAGTGTTCCTTGATTCAAATTTTTCCGCCCGGCAACCCGGTCGCGAGTCCGGCAAGTTACCACAATCCGCAAGGTGAATTTTGCACGGGATTAGCCGCCCAGCGTGACGCCGCTTGGCTGGCGAATACCCCAAATACAGTCCATAGTTACGCCCAGCGGGGCCTTTGGAGCCTTCGTTCTACGGGGGGATGATGTGGCAGGCCTGATCAGCGAACTCAAGCGGCGCAACGTTTTCCGCGTGGCGGTGATGTATATCGTGACCGCCTGGGTAATCATCCAGGTCAGCGATGCCGCCGTACCCGCGTTGCAATTGCCCGAATGGGTCCATTCGCTGGTCTTCCTGTTACTCGCGCTGGGTTTTCCGCTGGCGTTGATTCTTGCCTGGGCGTTCGAGCTGACCCCGGAAGGGATCAAGCGCGCAGAAGACGTGAGTCTCGAGGAATCCATCACCCGCCTGACCGGGCGCAAGTTTGATTTCATTATTATTAGTGTACTTGCAGTTGCGGTGAGCATTCTTTTATACGAACGATTCACGACTGCGCCGGAAGAGGACACAACCGAGGTCGTCGCAGAAACCAGTAAAACAATTGTTGTTTCCGATGACATGGTGCAATCAATTGCCGTGTTGCCGTTTGTCGACATGTCAGCGGAGAAAGACCAGGAATACTTTGCTGACGGCATAGCCGAAGAATTATTAAGTGTGCTGTCAAAAATAAAAGGCCTACGCGTGGCAGCAAGAACGTCCACGTTCAAGTTCAAAAATTCCAATGCCGATATTGCGGAAATTGCCCAGGCTTTAAACGTGACGACCGTGCTGGAAGGCTCGATACGCAAAGCCGGTGATCGCGTGCGCATCACCGCGCAATTAATCAATGCCAGTGACGGTTTTCATCTCTGGTCGGAAAGTTATGACCGCACGCTGGTAGATATTTTCGCGGTGCAAGATGAAATATCGCAATCGATTGTTACGGCACTCAAGTTGGAATTAAACATTGAAGAACGCGGCGCGGCGGAAAAAACCGACAGCGTTGCAGCCTACGATTATTATTTGCGCGGTCGCCAATACGCACGCGAACCCAATCGCGAAGACCTGTTAACCGCGATCAATTTTTTTGAACAAGCGCTTAGCGAAGATCCGAACTTTGCCTTGGCCTACAGTGGCATCGCGGATGCCTATACCTGGATGCAGGAATACGGCGGCATGCCAGCGGAAGAAGCCTTTGCCAAATCACGCACGGCGGCAGAAAAAGCCATTGAGCTTGCACCCAACCTAGCCGAGGCATGGGTTAGCCTGGGGTTCATTGATAGTTACGAAGGCCGTCGCGACGAGGCCATTGAGAAATATGAAAAAGCTATCGAGTTAAAGCCCAATTATGCGCTAGTGTATTTCCTGCTCGGCGGCCAGGTGCGCAATCGGCTGGATTTCGTGCAAGCTGAAAAACTATTCAAACAAGGCCTGGAATTGGAACCCAACTCCAGTATTGGAATGGATTTCCTGGCCAATATGTACGGCCAGATGGGTCGCAGCAATGATCAAATGAAATACGTGCGCCGCATGATTCGCGATGATCCGGATGACGCCTATGCTTACGAGATTTTAGCCAGCCTGATGGCGCGCACGGGCCATTTCGCGGAGGCGATTATGACACGACAACTGGTGCACCGACTCAGGCCCGGTGACGCGCATCCATCGTGGATGGCAGCAAATTTCCTGATGCAACTGGAAGACTTCGAGCAAGCGGAAACCTGGATTGAAGCCTCTGCTGCGCAGGGTACCGGTAATCGTTATGAACAAATAGCTCGCACGTTTTACTACTTTAATCGCGGTGAGTGGTCGACGCTAAAAGAATACGCGGATCAAATACCGGATATCGGTTCAAACCAGATCACACGGACGTTCGCGTTGGGCGACGCGGAAGCACAGTTGGGCAATTTTGCCGCGGCGGAAAAGGTGTTCCGGGCCGCGCTGGACGATATAAATTTCGATCCTGCGGTACCGACATCGACAGGTTTAATGCGCAAT